>JAIOYC010000030.1 GCA_021741325.1 Alphaproteobacteria bacterium | reverse complement strand
CGGACTTCTTCCATCCATTGCCGCTCAACTCGGTCCATCTGCTGGCGGTGGTGGATTTTAACGTTCTCCGCGCAGGCGCGGATAGCTTCGGTGACTTCGGGATCGAGCGTTTTATAGGCCTTCTCAAAATCCTCCTCCGTGGCGGAGAGCCCCCCCTTGATCACGGCGCCGTCCAGCTTTTCGGCATAGCGCCGCAATGCGTCGTCGCCGTGCAGGCGCACGTCCTCGATGATGGGTTCCACGATGGCCGCAACAGAATGGATGTTGGATTCGGCGCGCCGGAAGATCCGGATTCGCTCGGCACCGGTCAGGCTTTGGGGGGTCCAGACATTGATGTGCATGAAAACTCTCCGGGTTACTCCGGCGTTATAGCATCAAAAAACCGGGAAACAACATCTTCTCCGTCTTTTGGGGGGGTGGCGCACATCATGGCGATGGAAAGTCCCAGAAGGGAAGTCTGTGGCGTATGGCTGTTTTGCGCCGTTCCAGAATCCGCGCGCAGATTTATCACCAGCGTCGGGCAGCAGAAGAGAGCGGAGCGTACATACTCCTCCCAGCCGTTATCCAAAACGCCCTGAGCCTTAAGGTTTTTCAAAAGAGGCACCCAGTAATTTTCTATTTTCGATTTCAGAAAGAAATTTCTCAGAGGACTCAATTTCCAGTTGTGATTTACATGGAGGCTTCCGTTTTGGATTTTGGCGGTGACCACCAGGATTCTATCGGCTTCCTGAGGATTATACAGCCAGTCCGGATGAGCCAGAATATTATGGAACAGGGGTTTTACTCCTGCCAGCAGGGCGGGGATTTTTTCCCCCGCAAAGGCAGGGTCGAACCAGGAGAGGCTCCCGTCCTTCCGGACCCAGACATTGCCGTTATGGTCGTCCCCGTGCGCGATGCAGGCGGGGTAGGGGGCTGCGTTGTGTGGGGAAAGGAGTGTGCGCGCCTTTTCAAAGGCTTCCTGTAGCGTCATATCATAGTCGACGCCGTTGATGTTCCATTTAAGGTCGGCCAATTCATTGTAAGAGAGCTTCAGGCCGGGAAACTGGAAATCCTGACCCACATAAAAACGATGGTGGCGTCCGCCCGGGATATCACCCTCCGGCGTTTTGTCGACCAGCCGCCAGTAGAAAAGCTGCAGGATGGCTTCTTTTTCAAGATCCTCCGCCGTACCCATGGAGAGGGTTTCAACGCATTTATTTACGCAAAGCTTATCCATTTCCGCTTGCGCGTGTACGATAGGGGCGCTGTCCGGGCTGTGTTCCAGGCGCTGGCAGGCATCGAACAGCCGTTCGTGCTCCACATAGGGGTAGACAAGAATTTGCTCGCCGGGCTCGTGGGAGACGTAGAGAGGCTGCTCAACCGGATATCCGACGCGGGCCAGCAAATCCGCCCTGTAATATTCCTTTACGGTCTCGGATTCATTTTCCTCCAGGTGGAATTTGAAGAAATATTTTTTTTCGGCTTTATCGCTGAAAATCCCGTTGACTGAATTGAGACTGATGTTGTCTTTCCGGATATGCAGATCTTCAATTTCCAGAGAAAATTTTCCTTCAAGAAAATCCCACAGGATTTTTTCGGCCTTCGAATAATCGCCAACCCGCACGGCGGCAAGAGCGGTTTCGAGTTTTAACATTTTTTAATCCCTGCATATCGTATTGTGGCGAGGGCCATGACTTTCTATAGCTTCTCAGGTATGTTGCAATGTTTATGCAAGCGGGACAAGGGCATGGAGCTTTTTCTTCAAATTCTTATCAACAGCGTGATCGTAGCGTCCATCTACGGCGTCATGGCGATGAGCTTTACGCTGGCCTATCGGGGAACGCGGTTTTTCAACATGGCGCATGGCGCGATGGGAGCGGTGGGTGGATATATGTTCTTCTTCCTCCATCAGAATCTTTCATGGCCCTTCCTGGCTTGTGTGTTCGGTGGCGTTGTGGCGGCCGGACTGACGGGGCTTCTGACCGATCGGCTGGTGTTCATGCCCCAAAGAAAGCGCGGTGCCAGCGGGGCGGTTCTTCTGGTGGTCTCGCTGGGAATTCTGGCCGTGATCGAGGCCGTTATCGCGATGATATTTTCCAGCAGTTTTCAGCCGCTTGCGCCCATGGGCGAGATCACCTCCTATCAGATCGGCCCGGCTCGCATATCCGAGATTCAGACCTGGATGGTCATGACCAATCTTCTGGTGTTCGCGGGGATGCTGTTTCTTTTGTATGAAACGAAATTCGGCCGGCTTTTGCGCGCGATAAGCGATGATCAGGAGGTGGCCCGCATTTTGGGAATCCGCACGAACCTGCTGATTGGCTGGATGTTCTTTATCAGCGCAGCCCTGGCCGGGCTGATGGGGATTCTGGTCGGGCTGGACACGGGGGTGGAGCCCACCATGGGCTTTTATCTCCTTCTCAAGGGCGTGATCGCCGCCATCATCGGCGGGATATCCGGCGTTCCCGGCGCGTTCGTAGGCGGTTTCTTTTTGGCTTTCTCCGAAAATCTGGGAGTTTGGGCGCTGGGCGGGGCGTGGCGGGACGCCATAGCCTTTATTCTGTTGCTGGGGTTCTTGCTGTTCAGGCCGCAGGGAATTCTCGGGAGCCGGGAGGGATAGGATATGGAATACCTGATCAATATATCCATCTTGTTCAGCATCTACGGCATATTGGCGGTCAGCCTCAATCTGGTCATGGGATATACGGGCCTGGTTTCTCTGGCCCATGCGGCTTTCTATGGAATAGGAGCTTATGCCACGGCGCTATTGATGACCAAAGTGGGCCTGGGGTTTTTTGAAACAATCTTGTGCGGGATGCTGCTGACCGGACTGGCGGCGTTGGCGATCGGGACGGTGCTCAGCCGTTTCCGGGACGATTACTATATTATAGCCTCTGCGGGATTTACCGTGATCGTCTTCAATATTTTAATGAACTGGCGCGAGGTGACCGGCGGCGCGGTGGGAGTTTTTGGCGTTCCGCGCCCTATGATCGCGGGAACGGTGTTGACCTCCAATCTTTCCTTTTTGGGCCTATCACTTGTCTTTTTGGCTGTCGTGGCGGGGGCGGGCACCCTGATTGTCCGGTCTTCCTTCGGGCGGGCGCTCAAGATCATCCGGGAGGATGAGGATGTGGCCCTCGTCTTCGGCTACCGCCCCTTGCATTATAAGCTGGCGATTTTCGTGATCAGCGCGATGATGGCCTCTGTCGCGGGCAGTCTTCTGGCCAGCTATCTGATGTTTGTAGATCCTTCCACCTTTACGCTGAATGAAAATGTCTTCGTGATCGCGATGATCGTGCTGGGAGGGCTGGCGGACATACGCGGCGCTCTTCTGGGTGCGGCGCTTTTAATCGGCTTGCCGGAGGCTTTGAGATTTACGGGATTCCCCGATGACATCGCCGCGCAGATGCAAAAGCTGACCTATGGGTTGCTGCTCATTGTCTTGATCTTCATACGGCCTCAGGGTATCCTTGGTAAGTTCCGGATTTGAAAAAGGAAATCATCTTATGAAAGCGTTCATCGCAGCCTGTGTTCTCGCCCTGTCCCTGTTCGTTTCTCCAGCCTTCGCTCAGGAAAAACCAGTCGTAAAAATCGGGGCGTCCGTGCCTCTGACAGGCAGCAACGCCCATATCGGGGAGGGAATTAAGAATGCACTTGATCTGGCGCTTGCAAGCCTGCCCGCCGATACCAAATACACCTATAAAATCATGATGGAAGATGACGGGCTGGAAGCCAAAAAGGCGGCCTCGGCGGCCAACAAGCTGATCAGCGTTGATAAAGCGGACGCGGTTATCTCTGTCAGCTCGGGGACCGGAAATGTGGTTTCCCCCATCGCGGAACAGAATAAGATCGTGCATTTCGGCATCGCCTCCGCCGCGTCGGTGGCTGAAGGCACATACAATTTCAATCATTGGACCGCGCCCGAGGAAGAGGCCCGCGCCATGGCCGCCGAATTGCAAAAACGCGGTTTCAAAAAAGTCGCGGCGCTGTTCATGAACCAGCAGGGCGTTCTGGCGATCCGGGATTCCTTTAAAACGCATCTGGAAGGAACAGGCATCGAACTCACCACTGATGAAGTGATCAATCCGGGGGAGAAGGATTTCCGCAGCGCCATCGCCAAGGCCAAAAGCACCAATCCTGATATTTACCTGGTTATTTTTTTCACGCCCGAGCTTGAAATTCTGGTCAAGCAGATTCGGGAAGCAGGGATTACAACCCCCGTAACCTCCATCGAGGCCTTTTCTTTGTCGAATGAGCCCGCTCTTTATGAAGGCTTGTGGTATGTGGATTCGGCCGAGGCCAAGGGAAGCTTCTATACGGATTTTGAAAAGAAATTCGGCAAGGCTCCGGCCTTTGGCGCGCCCAACGCCTATGACATCGTCAACCTCATCGTGAAGGGATACGAAACCGCCCCCGCGCCGCCGGGCGTGAAGCCCTCGATGGAGAATGTGGTTTCCGCACTGCATCAGGTAAAGGATTTTAACGGTGTACTCGGGCCTCTCTCCATTGACGACAAGGGCATGGTGTTCTCTGCGGCCGCGGTGAAGATCATCAAGGACGGCAAGCCCGTTCTGGCGGGGACTGTGGAAAAAGCTTCCCCGTCCGCACATTAATATTGACAGAACGCATAAAATGAGTTTATAAAGTATCTATGGTCGGCGAAAAAAAAGCATTAACCTTCTCTCAAATGCTGCAAGCTCAAGTCAGCGGCGACGTTTCTATGTCTTCAAGTGAAAAGTTGGATCCCACGAACGTGGATTTACTCAAGTTAAATTTCTCTGAACAGGTCATTGGTCCTTTTTTGGAGTTAGAAAAATCGTATGGTGGGCCAATGCATCCTGCGGCGGCGGCCAAGAAGGCCGCGAATGAATGGATGGACAACACCCTAAGAGCGCTTAATATTCTCAAGGTTTGAAGGTCTTTGTTGAGATCGCTTTGGGGTATCAATGAACGAAAAACCTAAAAAAAATAAGCAATCTTTTGCCTTTAATGTGGCATCACTTTCTCTGCGGAGGGAGCTGGAAAGGCAGGAAACGTTTTTTAAGGAAACACTGGCCACACTGCCTTCTCCGAAAACAGAGATTCTTCAGGAAATTGAAAAACGCAAGGTGGATGGACGCAGAATGGCTGAAAAAGCGGTCATGAGGATTCTTATCGAAGAAGGTTCCAAAGATCCCCTAAACTTTACTAACTCGTTCCGTTTCCTCTTGCCTTAATTTTTCTTTATACTCATCTTCCCATGGCCATTCTCGCTGCTGAAAATCTCTCGAAGAATTACCGCGGCGTAGAAGCGCTCAAGGACCTGTCCTTCTCCGTGGAGGAGGGGAGTGTCACCGGCCTTGTTGGTCCCAACGGTTCGGGAAAATCCACGCTGCTGCAGGTGGCCTGCGGTCTTGTACCCCTGAGCGGCGGCGCTGTGATCATCGGGGACCGGCGGCTTGAAAGAATCAAGCCCTACAGGCTCGGTAAATACGGCATGGCCCGGACATTCCAGGATGGCCGTCTTATCGACCAGATGCCGGTTCTTGACAATCTTTTAATGGCCATGGGGGCCCGCTCGCCGTTCAAGGCGTTGATGGAATTCCGGCGGCCCGATCACGAGGCGCGCGCGCGGATGATGCTGGAGCGCATAGGTCTATGGGAGAAACGCGGTGCGCTGGCGGGCGAGATTTCCTACGGCCAGAGAAAACTGCTGGAAATTACCCGGGCGATGGCGACGGATGCGAGAACTTATCTCCTCGACGAGCCATTTTCCGGGCTTTTCCCCGAAGTGATCGAAATCGTGGCGGGGTTGCTGACAGATATTAAAAAACAGGACCATACCGTGATCCTGATCGAACATGACATGGGTCTGATTGATCGTCTGTGCGATCATGTGATCGTGTTGAATGCCGGGCGTTTCCTGGCGCAGGGCAAACCTGCTGATGTTCTGAATGATCCGGCGGTGCTGGAAGCTTATCTGGGGCAATGACATGACGGAAACCCTTCTTGAGTTGGCCGGGGTCGATGCGGGCTACACCGCGCAAAAAGCCCTGCAGGGCATCACCATGAGCTTTCCTGCGGGCAAGGTCGTCACCCTGCTTGGCCCCAATGGCGCGGGCAAATCGACGGTATTGAAGACGATTTTCGGCCTCCTGCCCGCGCGCGCGGGAACGATTTCCTGGCAGGGCCAGACGATTCGTCCGATTCCCTATGCGATGGTTCAGGACGGCATGTCCTATGTGCCTCAGGGGCGTAGCGTTTTCCCCAATCTCAGCGTCCGGGAAAATCTCGAAACCGCTGTGTATTTCCTCCGCGACAAAAAGGACGTAAAGGCCCGCCTGGAGGAAATGAGGGCTTTGTTCCCCGCCCTGAAGGACAAATGGGATGAGCCCGCGGGCCGGCTGTCGGGCGGGCAACAGCAGATGGTGGTTTTGGCGCGCGGTCTGATGACCAGGCCGAAAATGTTGTTGCTGGATGAACCTTCTTTGGGACTATCGCCTAAGCTGGTCAAAGAGGCCTTTGCGAAGATCGGTGAGATCAACCGTACGCTGGGCACCGCCTTTGTTATCGTAGAGCATAATCTTAAATCCCTGCTGGGGATCGTCGATTACGCCTATATTCTGCGGCAGGGGCAGATCGTTACGGAGGGAAACCCAGCCGATAAGGGAATTCAGGATGTGATTTTAAAGATGTTCAAGCTGTAGTTCAACCCAATATTAAATCTCAAGAAAAAGGCTCCCGCTTTCGAGGGAGCCTTTGTTATTTCTGTGAAGTGGAAAAGGGCTTAGGCCGCTTCTTTCTTCTTGTTCATGCCGAGGATATTTTCCAGCTGCGTTGCGGCTTGCTCCTCGGTGATTTTATCGACCAGCGCAACTTCGCGGGCCAGACGCTCCAGCGCGGACTGGTAAATCTGACGCTCGCTGTAGGATTGCTCGCTGTCGTCGTTGCTCCGCTTGAGATCGCGCAGAACCTCCGCGATGGCAACCGGATCACCAGAGTTGATCTTCGTTTCGTATTCCTGGGCGCGGCGGCTCCACATGGCCCGGCGGGCTTTGGCTCGGCCTTTGAGTGTCTTGATGGCATCTTGCAGCAGACCTTCCGTGCTGAGCTTGCGCAGTCCGGAGGTTTTGGCTTTTATAACCGGAATTTTGAGGCGCATCCGATCCTTTTCGAAATTGATGGCATAAAGGCGAACCTGCATTCCTGCGATTGTCTGGGTTTCCGTGCCTTCGATTTGCCCGACCCCGTGAGCCGGATAAACTACGTAATCGCCTTTTCTGAAATCGAAGTTGTCATTGCCTGCCATGAGCTGATACCTCTTTCTTTTTTGTGTGCGGTTGCGCTTTCCTTAGGCCGGGCACAAAAGAAACCGCTCGGCCTCCATATGGGTGCCGCCCGCTTTCGTGGAAGTAAGTGCTTTGCCTAAAAGAGAACCCACCATACATGAGGTTCCATAAAATTTCAAGTCTTTTTCAATTCTTTTTCAGCACGGCTTTCGGGCCGGAGGGCTTCTTCGGGATTGAAGCCATCATCGAGGGTGTGGGCGAGGGTCGATAGTCTAGAGGAGACATAGAGAAGATTTTCCGCGGATTTCTCCGTTCGGTACTTGTATTCCGCCGCCACGAGGTCATTGATAGTACGTCTCGCTAGCTTTTCCAGAACACAATGGAGCCGGTCCGAATCCGCCGAGATGGAATTCCCATGGCAGGTCTGAAGATCCGCTTTGTAGAGGTCTTTTCTGAAATCCGGACGGCGCAATCGCGTGAGATTCAGGGTTCCCAACCCGTTTTCTCGGCAGAAGGATCCGGAAAAATATTCGAAACGTCCGGTTTTCAAATCATACCCATGATCCGCCAGATGCGCGGCGTTTTGGAGGAGGGCCGGCAGGCGGTTTTCATCAATGGTGAGAGTCAGGTTGGCGGTGGCGTGGTTGGAGAAAATAAGGGCCTTGATAACCGTGATTTTCTCCAGAAATTTGACGTACAAACGAGGATGTCTTGACCGTTCTTTGTCAAGCTCTGTAACTGTCAAAGGTCTCTTTTCGCCAGCGCGAAATATCCGGAGCGTTCTTAAAGTGTGGTCGTACTCATAGGTAAATCCGGTACCCTGCGCCACGAAAGAGCCTTGGGTGTTTTCCCCCTCGTACCTCAACGTGAACCCCTGTTTATTTTATGCTTATGAGAGGAATATTATCATGGAACGGGCAAGGGACAAAATATTTTTTCATTTATAATGGAACTTTTGGAATAAAAGGAAATATTTTGTATATAAAACTATTCAATAGTTTCAAGGGAGGCTGGATTTGTCTCCAGTCTGGCCCGCGCTCCCACCCGCAGGGGATAAAGTTTGTCTCCGTGACCGAAGGGAGCATTCATGATGATGGGAATATTCAGCCCCTGCGTGTGTTCCTGAACGATCTCCTCCAACGAAAAGCCGAAGGGCCTGCGGGAATCCGTGATATCCGTGAATTCCCCCAGGACAAGCCCCGCGATGTCTTTCAGGACTCCCGTCCGTTTCAGATGGATGAACATACGGTCGATGCGGCTGATTTCCTCATTGCAGTCCTCCAGAAACAAAATAGCCCCCTTCCAGAATTCGCCGGGCAGGGTGTGGGGCAGATAATGGAAGACGCTTAAATTCCCTCCGATTAACGGCCCTTCGGCCGTTCCCTCGCGCAGGATCTTTGCATCCTCCATCGGAAAAGGCGGGTTTTCTCCGCGCAGAAAGGCGAGGAGGTGATCGAGCTGTTGATGACGATGCAGGAATTTGAAAATAGGTCCATGCACGCCCTGGATTCCCGTATGCGCGTACAGGGCCGTGAGCAGGGCGGTGATGTCGCTGAACCCGATCAGGGTTTTCGGTTTGGCCTTCAGTTTTTCAAAATTGATGCTTTCCAGCAGGGTAAGGGCGCGGTTGCCGCCGCCAGCGGCCCAGATGGCATTGATGTCGTCCCGCTGCCAGAGGCCCTGGAAGGCCAGGGATTTCTGCAGCACGGTCCCGGCGGACTGGTGGAGGCGCTCGAAAGTCTGGGGGTGGATGAAGACTTTATAGCCGAGCTCTTCCAGCAGGGCCTTAGATTTTTCGACGTGCTCCGCCTCGATGAAGCTGGAGGGCGCCATCACGCCGATCAGGTCGCCGGGGTGGAGGGGAGGGGGTTTCATGGAAAGCTTGTAGCATAGCCCTATAGGCGGCCCAAGACTTGTCTCACATCGAACCTACAAATCCCGATAGCACAATCCAAGGCTTCTTTTGCAAGATTCGTTTTTGGGAAAAGTGAGTTCTCTCTGTTTGCTCTCCGGTCTAAGGAATACAGCAAATCCCTTGGTGCCATTCGGAGTAGCGCCCACCTCTGCATCCGTAAAAATACTTTGGTAAACATTTTTATGGCCTGAAAGGCTATGGCTGACTATTACGGTTGGCAGTCTTCCAGGGATCTGCACATTTGTGTATAAAGCTCCATCATTGCCGTAGTTGGAAAGGAAATGTCTTCCTGATTCGCTAACAAGTTTGTTCGGTTCAATATCTGTGTGTGTCATTTTAATATCTCCCAATTGTTGACGCGGAATAACGTTGCGCACCAATTATATACATAAAAATAACATGTGTCAAGATATATATGCAGACGATGGAAAGGCCGGATAGAATGCACACAGGCGGGCAGGCGTTGGTTGCGGGGCTTCAGGCTCACGGCGTGGACACGGTGTTCTGCGTGGCGGGGGAGAGCTACCTGCCCGTTCTGGACGCGCTGCTGGATGCGCTCGAAATCAAAGTCATCACCTGCCGCCAGGAATCAGGCGCGACCTTCATGGCCGAGGCGTACGCGCAGCTCACAGGCAAGCCCGGTGTCGCGTTCGTGACCCGCGGGCCGGGAGCCTGCAACGCCTCCATCGGCATCCATACGGCCAAACAATCCTCCGTGCCGGTGATCCTATTCGTCGGGCTCATCAACAGCATGGACCGCGACCGCGAGGCGTTTCAGGAATTTGATTTGCCCCAGATGTTCGGCTCGCTTTCCAAATGGTCCTCCGTGATCGACCGGGCGGAGCGGGTGGGGGAGTATGTAATGCGTGCCTTCACCGTTTCCATGGCCGGGCGGCCGGGGCCCGTGGTTCTGGGGCTGCCGGAGGAAGTGTTGACAAACAAGGTGGAGACGCAGCGCGTGCGTTCTGTGCCACTGATGCCTGTTTCTCCCGATAGAGTGCAAATGGCGGTGTTGGAGGCCCTTCTTGAGCGTGTGCAGCGTCCCTTGATGATCGTGGGAGGAAGCCTTTGGAGTGATAAGTTATGCTCGTTGTTGGGAAAATCCATGGAGTTGGACAATATTCCCGTGGCCAGCGCGTTACGCCGGCAGGATATAATAGACCACAATAGCGGCAGCTATATAGGGGAGTTGAGTTTTGGCCCCAATCCCAAGCTGCTGGAGCGGATCAAAAGCGCGGACATGATCATCGCCGTGGGCGAGCGGCTGGATGAAATCACGATGCAGGGCTATACCCTGATCGAGAAAGCGCAAAAGCTGGTGCATGTCTATCCGGCGGCGGAGGAATTCGGCAAGGCGCATTTCCCACATATGGCGATCCAGGCACACCCTGAATCATTTATCCACGCCTTTTGGGATATGAAATTGAAAAGCGAAGGCTGGAAACAGTGGCGCGATGAGGCGCGGCAGGATTATCTGGACTGGACCGCGATCAAGGAAGATTTCAGCGCGGGCTGGAAGGGCGCGGACATGCATCAGGTGTTTCGTCAGCTCCGGGACCTTCTGCCACCCGATGCGATCGTGACGACGGACGCGGGAAATTTCAGCGGCTGGGCCCAACGCTATCTGCGCTACGCCCGCCCGGGGCGCAAGCTGGCTCCGGTCAGCGGCGCGATGGGCTATGCCGTGCCCTCTGCCGTGGCGGCGGCGATTCAGTATCCGGACCGCGTGAGCCTTGGAATTTGCGGCGACGGCGGATTCATGATGACGGGGCAGGAACTAGCCACCGCCCTGCATCACAAGGTAAAGCCGATCATCATGGTGTGCAACAATTCCATGTACGGCACGATCCGCATGCATCAGGAGCGCGAATATCCGGGCCGGACCAGTGGCACGGCCCTGACCAATCCCGATTTCGTGAAGCTGGGCGAGAGCTATGGTGCCTTCGCGGCGCGGGTGAGCGATGCGCGGGAATTCCCGGCGGTGTGGGAAACGGCTCTGGCGTCGGGCCGCGCGGCGCTGATCGAGATCGTCATGGACCCGCGGCAGATTTCTACCCAGTCGAAGCCCTGATTTCACAGGTAATTGTCTGAATCCGAAAATAGTCGTACAGTGATGCATTCGAATCACGAAGGGTTAGTATTGCGATGTCCAGAGCCCTTGACGCCAAGCGCATCATTATGAATTTCAGTGTTCCCCCGGGCCTGGAAGAGCTGGAGGCCATTGCCGCCCATATGATGGAGGCGATGCCTGATGAAATTCTGGAATTCTGCGAAGATCTGACCGTCGCGGTGGAGGATTTCCCAGATGAAACCGTTGAAAGCACGCTGGAGCTGGACGATCCTTATAATCTTCTGGCCCTGTACAAAAGCGGGAAGGAAATTTCCCCCGGCGTGGAGCGAAAAACAGCCAAGGCCGAGGACGTGCTCGTTATCTACCGGCGTCCTCTTCTGGATATGTGGTGCGAAGCCGGCGAGGATCTGGGCCTTTTGATCCGTCAGGTGATGATCGAGGAACTGGGACGCCGTTTCGATTTCACCGATGACGAAATCGAGGAGATGCTGGAGCGGCATTATCAAGGGTTGCTCTAGCACCCCCGGCTCCGGCGTCGTAGGCGTCCATGGATCTTCTCAATACAATCTTGATCTGGGTGTTCGTTTGGCTCTGGCTGTGGAACGCCTATATACTTGTCTTTAACAAGGGTGTTCCCAATATCCGAACAGCTCCCGCTATACGGAACAAAATCCTCGAGATCCTCCAAAAGGACTATGAAGCGCGCGGGGCCCCTCCCTATACCGTGATTGATCTCGGCTCCGGGAACGGATGGCTGACCCGAAAAATCGCACGGGCCTTGCCCGAGGTTCGCGTAATTGGAATCGAAATTTCCGGCTTGGCCTGGCGCTGGTCGATGATATTCAGGAAAATTTCCGGTCTGAGGAACCTGACTTATATCCGGCAGGATTTTCTAACCTGCGACCTGGGGGAAGCGGACGCTGTTGTGCTGTTTCTCACGGCCTATGACATGGGCCGGGTGGGGACGAAGCTCAATCGGGATCTCAAGCCCGGCACGCTGGTAATCTCCAACAAATTCGCGCTGGGCGACGGGTGGCGGACGGACTCCTCCTTGGATGTTAAGACTTTGTACCCTCACCAGAAAAAATTGCATATCTATTATAAAGCCTGATGTTTTGGGCTTGTTCCCGCATTCCTTGTAAATCCCGCACTGGCCAGGGGCTCGATCCTTATGATAAACTGTAAAAGGATATAAAGGCTGTGAACCACAGGGCCCTCAACACGTGCGCGCTTTTCTTTTTTTGACGATTTTTCTCTTCTCAGCCGGTCTTGCGGGTTTCGCGGACGCGCAGACCTCGCAATCCTGCGACCCTCTGTTTATGCATGCCCTTGAGAAAAAGGCATGGAAAGAGGGCAATCGCGAGAAGGAAGTCGCCTATAACATCATGGAAGGGCAGGCCAGCGTCTTGCAATATTCCTGCTTCAGCACGCATATAAGCCAGCTTGCCGGCCCGGGCGCCGCCTGGAGCAATGATTGGGAGGGCCCGATCCCGATCAATGTGACGAATATGGGAGATTCCCTGCAGAAGCTTGTGGGAGGCCCCATGGAATCCTATCTGGGGGCTAATTTCCCCGGAGGCGTCTGCCAGTCCATGGCGGGCGTGTGGCATGAATCCAAGTGCAATAATTTTGACAAGGATAGTTTCGTGGATTTAAGCGACAATAGCGGCTGCGGCGGCGGGCTGGGGGATCTCTTGATCGGTGGGGATGAAGATCCGGTTAAGATGTACATGCCCTTCATCGAAGGGCCTTGCAATGAGACCCCCGCGATCAAAACAGGCGTAATTATCAATCAGAACGCCAATCCCCCGCTGGAAGAGACGATCTGCATTCCTCCGGGCTGCACGACCAGCCCGGGATCGACCATCTGCGGTTAAGGACTCAATTCATCTTTAGGAGAGAAGGCGCTCCATCGCCACGCTCATGCGCCTGACGAAATCCCCTGGATTTTTAACGGGGCGTCCCTGAATGATCATGGCCTGATCGAGAAGAAGGCGCGCGGAATCCTCAAAATCATTCTCGTTTCCGGCTTCCGCCAGTTTCCGGACCAAGGTATGTTCGGGGTTTATTTCCAAAACGGGCTTGCTCTCTCCGGCATAGTCCTGATGGATCTTCAGGACGCGCTCCATATGCATGTCCACGCCTGTCTCCGGGGCGATAAGACACACGGGAGAATCCGTCAGGCGGTTTGAAATCCGGACATCCGCGACATCCGCCTTTAAAAGATCGCGCAGCCGGGCGGCCAGTTCTTTCACGCTTTCGGGCGCGTCCTCGGTATTTCCTGCAAGACCGTTATCGCCCTGGGTCACGGATTTGAAGGGCTTGCCCTTATATTCCCGCACCTGGGGAAGCCAGAAATCGTCGATCGTATCGGTGAAGATCAGCACTTCGATCCTGCGCGCGCTGAATCCCTCGATCTGGGGTGAGGTCCGGAGGCTCTGGGCATTTTCACCGCTGATGTAATAAATGGCCTCCTGATCGGGCTTCATGCGCTCAATATATTCATCCAGGCTTGTATAGCCTTCGCCGTTCGTCGAAAAAAACCGGCAGACCTTGAAGATCTGCTCGCGATGCTCGTGCGCATCGTAGAGCCCTTCCTTGAGCGCGGAGCCAAACTGACTCCAGAAGGCCAGAAATCCCGGCTCGTCGTTCTTGGCCAGCTTTTCAAGACCGCCCAGGACGCGCCGGGTGATCCCGGTCCTGATCTTGGCCAGGACAGGGTTGTATTGCAGGCTCTCGCGGCTGATGTTGAGGGGCAGGTCGGGACTGTCCACCACCCCGCGCAGGAACCTCATCCACGGATAGACCAGACCTTCCATGCGCTCGGAGATCAGAACCCGGCGGACATAGAGTTTGACCGATTGTTTGCGTCCCGGATCGTACAGATCCCACGGGCGCATCATCGGGATAAATAAAAGAGCCGTATAGGCGATGGCGCCTTCCGCGTGCCAGTGCGC
Organism: Alphaproteobacteria bacterium; assembly: GCA_021741325.1. Lineage (GTDB taxonomy): Bacteria > Pseudomonadota > Alphaproteobacteria > Micavibrionales > Micavibrionaceae > JAIOYC01. The sequence goes on along the minus strand of JAIOYC010000030.1, from coordinate 4,617 downwards.
GGTGAGGAGGGGCTCATCGAAGCCATGGGTGATGTGGCGATAGAATTCCCGGTATTGCTCGGGCGTGACCTCGGACTTGGGGTGCGTCCAAAGGGCGGAGGCCTCGTTGGCCGGGCGGCCTTCCCCCTTGCCGGTATCCCGGGGCGGGTTCAGGAGGATTTTCACGTCGATATGATCGGAATATTGCTGAACCGTCTGGCGGATTTTTTCATCCAGCAGGAACTCCACGCCCTCGTCCTTGATGTGCAGGATGATGGCCGTTCCTCGCGCGCCGTCCAGTTTTCCGGTTTCTTCGGCGGTCGCCTCGCGGATGCCAAAGCCTGTGCGTCCGTCGGATTCCCAGGCCCATGTTTCCTTGCTTCCCGCCTTGCGGCTTACTGCCGTGACCTTGTCGGCCACCATATAGGCCGCGTAAAATCCCACGCCGAACTGACCGATGAGCTTGAGCGGATCGGCTCCACCCTTCATATTCTCCATCAGCGCGGCGGTGCCGGATTTTGCGATGGTGCCCAGGTTTTCGACTAGCTCCGCGCGGTCCATGCCGATCCCGTTATCCACGACGGTGAGCGTCCGCGCGTCCGTGTCGGGATAGATATGAATGCGGAAATTAGGGTTGTCTTTGGTCAGGGCCGGATCGTTGATCGCATCGTACCGCAGACGGTCGCAGGCGTCCGCCGCGTTGGAAATCAGCTCGCGCAGGAAGACATCATGAATGGTAAAAGGCGCCCCCGCGACGATGTTCAAAAGCCGTGCGACATCGGCGCTGAAATTCAGGGTTTCGGTCTGGGAGTTAAGATTGGAAGTCATGGACCTTTATATGGCCTATGACCGTCAGGTTTTCAAGGCTTGGCTTACTATTAAGCCCTCCTAAATGTCATAGTGCTCCTTTATCAGGCATTGCTTCCTTTTATAGACATCTACATATTCTCGCGCTCCGAATAAAGCAGCCATTCTTATTTCACGACTGGAACTGGATGTCGCCATTTTCACCAGATTCAAATGCTGTTGGATTTTTTGAGCTGTTTCATCGAGTTCGTTAATGACGAGAGGGAAAACGCCTGATTTCGTAAATTTTTGAAGGGCGCGCTCATGTTGTTCGTTAAAGAGCTTCTGAATATGGGTTACATGCGCCAGTTTTTCTTCGGTGCTTATAAATTTGAGGGTTGGCATTTTATTCATTTTTTGAACTCCATTTTAAAATAGTAACTGGCAATACTTAACAGGGGTTTATCTATATGTCAAAATTATTTCCGAAACAGAGGAAATTCTTACGGATAAAGCCATGTAGCCTTCCACGTTTTATCGCGCTGCCTCACATAGTCAAACCGGGTGTGCAGCCTATGTTCATGCGCTATCCAGAATTCGATCCGCTCCGGCTTCAGGACATAGCCCTTCCAGTATTCCGGACGGGACACGGGAGAGCCTTCGGGAAATTTTTCCTCATAGTGCCGGATCGCGCTGGCCAGATCCTCCGCGCGTTCATACGGCCGGGATTGTTGCGAGACCCACGCCCCGATCCGGCGTTCCCGGGAGCGGGTGCTAAAGTAGGACTCCGCCTCGGAATCGGGGATCATTTCCACGCCCCCCTCCGCGCGGATCTGCCGGCGCAGGGATTTCCAGTAAAAGCACAGCGCGGCGTATGGGTTTTCAGCCAGATCCAGCCCCTTGCGGCTTTCGCAGTTCGTATGAAATCCCAGCCCTTGTTCCGTGACCGTTTTGATAAGCACCATCCGCGCAGAAGGGTGCCCCTTCGCGTCCGCCGTCGCCAGGCAGGCGGCCTCCGGATCGTGGGGCTCCGTCTTTGCGGCGTCCCCCAGCCAGCTCTTAAAAAGTTCCACCGGATCGGCGCCATATTTTTCAAAAATCTCTCGCGTCATGCTTTGCCTTTTTGTCTGAGTGAGCCTATATTACATTCCGCCGCGCCTTGGGAAAGGCGCCTGACACATGAAAGGTTAAATACAATGACAATAAACATCCGGACCATAAGCAAGGGAATGAAAAAATTCGCAGTTCTCTCCATGGCGCTGGCCATGTTCTCTCTGACGGCATGCGAAAACATGCAGCAGGGCAATAAGCAGATTCTGGGCGGTGCCGGCGGCGCGGTCGTGGGCGGTCTTCTGGGTTCGCAGGTTGGGGGCGGCTCCGGCCAGCTCTGGGCGACCGGCGCGGGCGCGGTTCTGGGCGCGCTGGCGGGCAGTGAAATCGGACGTTCCCTTGACAAGGCGGACATGGTCTATGCGCAGCGGGCTCATCAGCAAGCCTATACCGCGCCCATCGGAGAAACGGTCCGCTGGAACAACCCTGACAGCGGTCACTACGGAACCGTTACGCCCACACGCGACGGCTACAGCTCTTCCGGCCGCTATTGCAGGGAATACAGTCAGACGGTCTATGTCGGCGGCAAGCAGCAACAGGCTTACGGTCAGGCCTGCCAGCAACCTGACGGCACCTGGGAAATCGTACCGGGCTGATCGCTCACTAGGTTTATATAAAAACCCGCCTTCGGGCGGGTTTTTTGTGGAAAGATTTTGAAACGGAAATATAAGGGGAAAAGCCATGCTGGAGCGGATCATCAAAAAAGGTATTGTTTCTTCTCCGGAACTGCGGGCATTGCTCGACCAGGGATTTGTAAAGGTTCTGGATGCCAGCTTCGCATTGCCCGGAGCCGGAAATCCCGCCGAGCGTTTCGAGGTAGAGCATATCCCCGGCGCGCAATTTTTTGATATTGAGCAGGCGGCCGATCCCCAAACGGGCCTGCCGCACATGCTGCCCGCGCCCGGGGATTTCGCCGCCTATGTCTCCAGCCTGGGAATCGGGCAGGAGGACACGGTCGTTCTGTACGGCCAGGACGGTATGCTCATGGGGCCTCCGCGCGCCTGGTGGATGTTCAGGGTATTCGGCCATGAAAAAGTATGTGTGCTCGACGGCGGCCTGCCGGCGTGGAAAAAAGCCGGCTATCCGGTAGCCTCTGGATTGCCCCGTCTTCCCGCTGCTTCGTCTTTCACGGCACATTTCCAGCCTTCTCTTGTATGCGGGCTGGGGCAGGTGAGGGATTCCCTTCATACACCCTGCCGGATTGTGGATGCCCGCCCGGCGGGCCGTTTTTCCGGAACATCTCCGGAGCCGCGGCCGGGCCTGCGCGCGGGCCACATACCAGGGAGTGTCAATCTCCCCGCGACCACGCTCATTAATCCCCAGGGCACTCTCAGGCCGGAAGATGAAATCCGGGCGGCATTCCAGGCCGCAGGGTATGAGGAAGGCCAGCCGGCCATTCTGACCTGCGGAAGCGGAGTGACGGCGTGTATGCTGGCATTGGCTCTTTATGCAATCGGGCAGGGGGATGCGCCCGTGTATGACGGTTCCTGGAGCGAGTGGGGGCTTGAAACTTCCCTTATGCCGGTGGAGGTGGGCTAAGCTCTGGTGCTGTGCAGCATAGATTTCCATGCTTTTGCTTGGTGAATCAACCGGAGATCGTGTAAAAATAAAAGAAGATCATCCCTCATATGAGCAGAATGCCTATGACCAAGTCAGCGACCAGAACCGTCAGAATTCTTCCCGAGCAGAACAAAAAATATCGCCTGATCACGCGCAGTGACATGGACGGCCTGGTATGCGCCATCCTCCTGAAGGAACTGGATCTCATCGACAGCGTCACCTTCGCCCATCCCAAGGACATGCAGGACGGGCTGATCGAGGTGACGGCGGATGACATCACCACCAATCTTCCCTATGTCGAGGGCGTATATCTGGCCTTCGATCACCATTCCAGCGAAATGGAGCGGGTGATGAAAAAGCACGACAATCATGTGATCGACCCCGATGCGCCCTCCGCGGCGCGGGTGGTGTATGAATATTTTGGCGGGAGCAAGGGTTTCCCCGAGATCGCCGACGAAATGATGGAGGCGGTGGACAAGGCCGATTCCGCCTCCTTCACCAAGGAGGACATCCTCAACCCCACCGGCTGGATTTTACTGAGCTTTATCATGGACGCCCGGACGGGGCTGGGGCGTTTCCGCGATTTCAATATTTCAAATTATCAGCTCATGATGAAGCTGATCGACCATTGCCGGAACCATGAAACCATCTCGGACATCCTCAAGCTTCCCGATCTCCGGGAACGCGTGGATCTCTATAAGTCCCACCAGGTTAAATTCCGGGAGCAGCTCGAGCGTTGCGCCGGCGTGCACGGCTCATTGGTTGTTTTGGATATGCGGCAGGAAGAAACGATCTGGTGTGGCAACCGCTTTGTAATCTACGCGCTTTTCCCGCACTGCAATGTTTCCATGCATGTGCTCTGGGGCAAGAACAAGCAAAACACCGTGCTGGCGATCGGAAAATCCATCCTGAACCGCACCAGCAAAACCCATGTCGGAAAGCTCTGCCTGGAATATGGCGGCGGCGGGCATGAAGCCGCCGGAACCTGCCAGATTGAAAACCTCCGCGCGGACAATGTCATCCGGGCGATGAAAGAGAAGCTGGCCTGATATCGCTCCCTTGTATTTGTGGAAAAGACTCGGGAGTAGACGGCATCATTCCCTCGCGGATCAGTTTATTCTTATTGAATCCATTTTTTACATACAGGGCCCAGCTTTTTTGAAGGGACAGTTCCCGGCCCTG
>JAIOYC010000029.1 GCA_021741325.1 Alphaproteobacteria bacterium | reverse complement strand
GTTATAAACCCTCTCCCATCGAGAGGGTAGGGTGGGGGGAGGCTTATAGCGCGTACACCCTCACCCACTCAGCCAGCAGTTTTTCCTTCGGAAAAACCGGGCCTCGTTGCCCTCTCCCTCAGAGAGAGGGCTTCCCACTCAGAATTATTGAAGGAGCGCGCAGCATGGGGCTGTCCGCCATATTCAACAATGCCGGCAAATGGAGCACCCGCCTGATGATGGTGGGGATGCCCGCTATGGCGATTGCCATGGGGGGCGCGGACCCATCGGCCTGGCTGGGTCACTACGTCGACCATTGCTACGGCGGGTTTCTGCACATGGGGCAGGCAGCCTCTAACCTGAGCGCGGGACTGGGGCTGAGTGGCGCGTTCAATGGTGCCGCGCTGGGGGCGGCCGGGGCGGCGGGTCTGTTCGTGGCCAATGGCGGGCACCACGGCAATCCGATGCATACGCTGCACGCGCTGATGATGGTGGGTATGGCGATCGCCTCCGTGGCCAGCGGGATTGATCCGTCCATGTGGCTGGGGCATTTCGTCCAGATGGCCTATGGCGGGATTTTACACGCCGGGGAGGCGCTGACGAACGTGGATGTAGGGCTAAATCTCGGTCTGGGCCTGGATGCCGGGGCAGGGGATATGGCTCATCACCATGCATCCGTCCCGGCTGTTCAGCACGCCGGAGCGGATATATTTTCCTCCCGCCGGGAATGGTTTGAGGCGCTCGATCCTCTGAAAAAAGACATGATAAACTCGACGGCTTCGGCCATGGGGGTAAGCGTGGAGGAATACACCAAGACCATGTGCGCCATTCCCGGGTTGCGTTGGTAGGATCTGCTAAAAACGTAAATCCAGGCCCAGTTTAATGCTTTTGGGGGCTTCGACCGAGTTCTGGAGTTCCGGTACGCCTTTCAATCCCCAGGATCCTCCGGCTCCTTTTTCTCCCTCCAGGGAGACCCGCAGATCTTCCGTGATCTTCCATGTCAGGCTTCCGCTAAGGGCGGGGCCGTTACTGGTGCTTAGATCGCTTTTATTGTCATGGAGCGTGTTCCGGTATTCCATGCCGGCGGCGAATTTTCGTGTATCCAACCCCGCGTTGCCCATATAGGCGAGCTCATTAACGTGGGCCGTCACGACAGAATCATTCAGAGTGTTATCGGTGACGGATGAATCGGATTGCCAAAATCCGACACCCGCGGAAGTGGTCAGGCGCACTTTGTCACTCAAGGGGAAAGCCGCTTGCCCATACACATCTGTTGTAAAGGTTGAGATATGGAGATCGTGCGCCCCGTTCGAACCGGATGCATTGTTAAAGCCCACCCGGAATCCTAGCGAGGCTTCATTTTCCGCGGGCAGAACCCCAAACCGTGAAAGGGGGGCGTTCAATCCAATGGATGCGCCGATCGAAGCCAGGTTAAAATCTCCTGAAAAATCCGAAAGGCCCGGCCCGCCAACGGCAGACCATCCTTTGTTGCCCTGGATAGACGCACTCGTATGGCCGATCCCGCTTTCCAGCGTTGCCTGAAAGGTTTTGCTGTTGCGGGGCGGGGGGTTTTCCGGATGATGATAAACAGCGTCCAGTTCCGCGTCCGTGTGCGCGGCCAGATAAGCGGAAATTGTCTCATCAGGCACATTGGCAATATTGCTCATCTGCTTGGCGATAGCCGCGCGCAGCTTTCCTGATTCTTTTTCGGGACTCCATCTCCGTTCATCGGCGTTCCAGTGAATGTCTGAGGCCGTGAAATCTCCGACCCGGAACTCTACGTTTTTAAGACTGGCACCTTGAAAATCCGCGCCCCTGAAATTGCTGAAGGACGATAAATCCGCCCCATCCATAATAGCTCCTCGCAAATTGAGGCCCGGCACCCCGTCCAGATCATACCCATAGGGATTGTCCTTCAGCAGGGGGAAATTGACGCCCCGCAGATCGGCAGGGCGGCCCAACCCGTCCACATAGGAATCCCACTGCGCGATTCCATCGGCCACAGGAAGATTTTTCAGCGCCATGTCGGTCATAATCTGCTGGAAAAGATCTTTGTCGCTGGTCATTGGGGCCCCTCTCTATTAATAAACAATTTACAATTTATGTAATGTTTATTATGGAGGGTGAGTGGTTAATAAAGGGTTAAGAGGTTATAAATCCCCATGATCTCCGACAGCCTATGCGCGTGTGAGGAAGAATGAGGTGGCACGGCAAAAATTTACATAATTTCAAATTGTGGGTTATGCTTTGGAAGATCATTTGCGACTATCAGGAGGGAGAAGGCGAGAGTCATGGGTTGGGGCGTTTTTAGAAAGCTGGCCGATTTGTTCAAAACATCTTCCCGGGATTTGCAGGGCCAGATGCCTCATCCTGCTCTTGAGGGACTCGAGGACATGATTAATCGGGGAAGATCCCTCCACGGACAAGGTCGGTACGAGGAGGCTATGAAAGTTGCTGAACAAATAAGCGACCTGAATCTGGATGAGGCGTCCACTGCCTTCCCTTCGAATTTCTTAATGTATCAATGTCTTCATGATCAGGGAAAATTTATCGAAGCTCTTCCTTATCTTGAGAAGGCCACTGAAAAATCAAGGAACACAGCGTTTACGCAATTCCAGCTGGCTGAGCTACACAATCAGATTGGAAATGGCCACAAGGCCTTGATTCATGCTCTCCAGGCTTCGGAGCTTGGGAAAAAGCAAGAGAGCGGGGAAGGCTACCCTTAACGGATCTGAGGTGTTGCGAAGTGTTGTTAAAGAAAATTCTGATCGCGGTGTCGACGACTCCCGCCTGAATTAATCCTGCTTATCCCCTGTAAATCTCCATGATCTCGGAGAGCATCGCGAGCGCCTCGCCGCGCGGGCGCTGGAAGGAATTGCGGCCGATGATCGAGCCGTTGCCGCCGCCCTCATTGATGTCGCGGGCGTCCTGATAAACCGAATCTTCCCCCTTCGTCGCGCCGCCGGAGAATACCACGATCCGTCGCCCGTTGAAGCAGGACCGCACCACTTCGCGCACGCGCTCGGCCTGTGTGCCTACGGGAATGTTGTTTTCCTTGAAAACCTTCTGCGCCTCCTTCTGCTCGATATGCGCGGTGGGCAGCTTCACCTTCACGATGTGCGCGCCCAGCAGGCACGCCATGTGCGCGGCGTAGGCGATGACATCCATCGCCGTTTCGCCGTCCTTGGAGATCCCGTTGCCGCGCGCATAGGACCACACGACGGAGGGCAGGCCCACATCCTTGGCCTGGCGGATCATGTCGCGGACTTCCTCGAACATGTCGAACTGGTTGTCGGACCCCGGATAGATCGTAAAGCCCACGGCGGTGCAACCGAGCTGGAGCGCGTCTTGAATGGAGGCCGTCACGGCCTGGTTGCCGTCGCGGTTTTTGGAGGCAAGGCTGTTGGCGCTGTTGAATTTCAGGATGGTCGGGACCTGCCCCGCGAAACTGTCCGCTCCGGCCTGCAACGGGCCCAGAGGTGCGGCGTAGGCATTGCACCCGCTGTCGATGGCCAGCTGGTAATGATAATGCGGGTCGTAGGATTCCGGATTGACGGCGAAGCTGCGCGCCGGGCCATGCTCGAACCCCTGATCCACGGGCAGAATGACCATTTTCCCGGTCCCGGCGAGCGCGCCGTGATTGAGGAGGCGCACCAGGTTTGTTTTGACGCCCGCGTTCTCGTTCTCGTAATACCCGATGATCTTTCTGACGGCGGCGGTCACGGCGGCTCTGCTCATGGTATCTTCCTGCTTTTTAAGGGCGCGCTGCGCGGTCATGGGGAATCTCCTTGTATTCTTAGGGTATGGCAAGGAATTTATACCGGACACGGCCGGACGGGACAAGCGCGAAGCGGCACAAAATAATGTTGACATATTTAAAAAAAGACGTTTACATTTAAGGCGCCCATAAATCATAGGAGAAAGAGTAACAATATGTCTGACTTAAAGAAATCAGGAGATAAACCTACTAGCGTGCTTGACCTGAATAAAATCTTTGGTGAAAACACAACCCTGAATCCCGACGCTCGTGTCTTTATGGATAGCGTACTAAAACAACATAACGACTTAGGCAGCCTGTTCGAAGACACAGATAACGCCTCTGAAAAAGAAACCATAGTCGCAAAGACCATGTTTAATATGGTGAAAGAGAATAAGCCATATGGCCCGTTCGTGGGAAGCAAACATTACGGCGCTGGAGAAGCGCTCAGTTGGATGCGTAAGAACGAATATATTGTTCTGAATCCTGAAGAGGATAAAATCACGCTCACTAACAAGATGTTTAGCAAGCTCTTTGCTTATACCGTGGAACAGTCTAAAGGTGCGGGCACAAGTTTCCTCCAGCAAGAAAACGGAAATCAACAGAACGTCCTCTTGCTGGATTAAGTTCGGTCGGGGGAATGAAACGTCTCCTGACTTTATTATCCATCCCGGACTGGCCTTTAAACCCTTCTTAAAGCCATGGACGTTGCAAGAGGAGCTCTCGCAGGATTTTAAATCTTGTCATCCCCGATTCCGTGTGCTAAATCCCCTGCCGTGGGTAACGGAATCGCGCGGATATAAAGGGGTTTCAGACAGGTGGGCAGTATCGGAACAGCATCGTCGAAAATCGCCACCCGTTACGCGGGCGCACTCATGGATCTGGCCGCTGAATCCGGCGCTCTGGGCAAGATCGAGCAGGATCTTCGCGATCTGCGGGCCATGCTATCTGAATCGGGCGATTTCCGCCGCCTTCTCCTTTCGCCGCGTCTGGCGCGCGCGCAGCAGGAAAGCGCTTTGTTCGCCGTGGCCGACAAGGCGAAATTCCAGCCGCTTACAAAGAATTTTCTGGGCGTTCTCACGGCCAACCGGCGCCTGCGGGAGATCGAAAGCGTCATCGAAGCGTTTTTTGCCGCGCTGGAGCGCCGCCAGGGGCGCGTGACCGCGCAGGTTCAGACCGCGCAGGATATGAGCGAGGCCCAGATCAAGGCCCTGCAGGCCGCTTTGTCCAAGGGGCTCGGCACCGAGGTCGCCGTGCAGGCGCGGGTCGAGCCTTCGCTTCTGGGTGGCATGATCGTCACCGTGGGTTCGCGTATGATCGACAATTCGGTGGCCCGCAAGCTCCAGCGCCTTCAAGCGCTCATGAGCAAACCGGCGAACGAGGACAAGGCAGCTTAATTTTTTGATAGAAATAGAAGAGGAAAAACAATGGAAATTCGTGCAGCTGAAATCTCCGACATTCTGAAGAAACAAATCGCCGAATTCGGTGCGCAGGCTGACGTGGCCGAAATCGGCCAGGTTCTCTCCGTCGGGGACGGCGTTGCGCGGGTGTACGGGCTGGACAACGTGCAGGCCGGAGAGATGGTCGAATTCCCCGGCGGGATCAAGGGCATGGCGCTGAACCTCGAGAGCGACAATGTGGGGATCGTGATTTTCGGCGACGACCGTTCCATCAAGGAAGGCGACATCGTGCGCCGGACGGGCGACATCGTCGAGGTTCCCACGGGCAAGGGCCTTTTGGGCCGCGTGGTGGACGGGCTGGGCAATCCCATCGACGGCAAGGGGCCTCTTAAAAATGTGAAGATGAGCCGTGTGGAAGTAAAAGCGCCGGGCATTATCCCGCGCCAGTCGGTGCACGAGCCCATGCAGACGGGCCTGAAGGCTATCGACGCGCTGGTGCCGATCGGGCGTGGTCAGCGCGAACTGATCATCGGGGACCGTCAGACCGGCAAAACCGCCGTGGCGCTCGACGCGATCATCAACCAGAAAGAGATCAACAAATCCAAGGACGAAAAACAGCACCTCTATTGCGTGTATGTCTCCATCGGCCAGAAGCGCTCCACCGTGGCGCAGCTCGTGAAGGAACTGGAAGACGCGGGTGCAATGGATTACTCCATCGTCGTGGCGGCCACCGCTTCGGACGCAGCCCCTATGCAGTTCCTCGCGCCCTACACAGGCTGCACGATGGGTGAATATTTCCGCGATAATGGCCTGCACGCGCTGGCGATTTATGACGATCTGTCCAAGCAGGCCGTGGCCTACCGCCAGATGTCGCTGCTCTTGCGCCGCCCGCCGGGCCGCGAAGCCTATCCGGGCGATGTGTTCTATATCCATTCCCGTCTGCTGGAGCGGGCCGCGAAAATGAGCAAGGAAGAGGGCGCAGGCTCTCTGACCGCTCTGCCCGTGATCGAGACACAGGCCGGGGATATCTCCGCCTACATCCCGACGAACGTGATTTCCATCACTGACGGCCAGATCTTTTTGGAGACAGGGCTGTTCTACAAGGGCATCCGTCCCGCGATCGACGTGGGTAAATCAGTGTCCCGCGTGGGTTCGGCGGCGCAAATCAAAGCCATGAAGCAGGTTGCGGGAACCATCAAGCTGGAGCTGGCTCAGTACCGGGAAATGGAGGCCTTCTCCCAGTTCGCCTCGGATCTCGATCCCTCCACGCAGAGACTACTGGCTCGCGGTGCGCGCCTGACTCAGCTTCTGAAGCAGAAGCAATATTCACCCTTGTCGGTCGAAGAGCAGGTCTTCGTGATCTTCGCCGGAACACGCGGATATCTGGACAGCATCGCGGTCGAGGAAATCAACGCCTTCGAAGCGCGTCTTCTGGAAGATGTGCGTGCGAACGGTAAGGCCATTCTCGATACGATCCGCGATGAGAAAAAGATCGATCCCGCGACCGAAGAGAAAATGAAAAAATTCCTGGAAGGCTTTGTGAAAAGCTACGCCGGGGTGAAGAAAGCGGCTTAAATCTTCGTACGTCGCGCCGGCAAACGCCGGAATGACGGTTTACTTTATATGGTTTGAAATATGCCAAGCTTACGCGACTTCAGAGACCGGATCGTTTCGGTTAAATCGACCCGGAAGATCACCTCCGCCATGAAAATGGTGGCGGCCTCCAAGCTGCGCCGCGCACAGGCGCAGGCCGAGGCCAGCCAGCCCTATGCGCGGTCCATGGCCGCGATGATGGCTCGCGTGGCGAAGAATGTGATTATTCACGATGGCAGCGCGAAGCTCTTGCGCGGGACGGGATCGGACCGCCGGCATTTGCTGATCGTGGTTACGGCTGATCGTGGTTTGTGCGCGGGTTTCAACGCCAATCTTGTAAAATCGGCCCGCCGGATGATGGCGGATCTGGAATCTCAGGGCAAGGAAGTCCAGATCATCTGCGCCGGACGCAAGGCCCGCGATTTTCTACGCCGCGACCGCGGGTCCGCCATTCTCAAAAGCTTTACCGGGATCACCGGGAAAAATCGTGTGGATTACGCGGACGCCCAGGCGCTCACGGATTTCATTCTTGAAAAATTCGATGCGGGCGCCTTCGACGTTTGTACCCTGCTTTATAATGAGTTCAAATCCGTTCTGGTGCAAAAACCAACGGCGCAGCAGCTCATTCCATTCCATATCCCGCAGGTGGAGGGGGCAACGGCGAAAGAGGCTGGACCTGTCTCGCCCTATGATTTCGAGCCCGCGGAGGAGGAAATCCTCAATGCGCTCCTGCCGCGCAATATCGGCGTGCAGGTCTTCCGCGCGCTTCTGGACAGCTCGGCGGGCGAACAGGCCGCGCGCATGACCGCTATGGACAGCGCAACCCGTAACGCGGGTGACATGATCAACGCGTTGACCCTGCGCTACAACCGCGCGCGGCAGGCCTACATCACCAAGGAGCTGATCGAGATTATTTCGGGCGCGGAGGCAGTGTAGGGGAAGTGGAGGATCTATGACAGAAGAGCATCAAAAAAACAACAACCCCATTGGCGCAAACACGCAGCCGGCGGATATCCGTTTTGTGGAGCCCGCTCTTGATTTCAAAAAGATGACCATTCTCCCGAAGGCTGTGGAGAAAGGCTTTGCGGGGAAGCGGCTTTCTGAGCAGACTTTGAATTTTAATTTTAAAATCGGATAACGAGAAAAAGAGGAAACAGAACAATGGCAAAAGCAAAAAAGACAGCAGCGGCGGCTACGGGCGGCGCAGGGAAAATAACCCAGATTCTGGGCGCGGTCGTGGACGTGCAGTTCGAAGACGGCAACGTTCCGGCGATCCTGAACGCGCTGACCACGGAGAACAACGGCAATGCGCTCGTGCTCGAGGTCGCGCAGCATCTTGGTGAAAATACCGTGCGCTGCATTGCGATGGACATGACCGACGGACTTGTGCGCGGACAGGCTGTGGCGGATACCGGCGATGCCATTCAGGTTCCTGTCGGGCCCGAAGTTCTGGGCCGCATCATGGATGTTATCGGGAATGTCATCGACGGCGGGCCGGATGTAAAATCCAAAGCGAAATGGCCTATTCACCGTTCCGCCCCTTCCTTTGCCGATCAGGCGACGGAGACGGAACAGCTTGTCACCGGGATTAAAGTCATCGACCTGCTCTGCCCCTATGCGAAGGGCGGGAAAATTGGTCTTTTCGGCGGCGCGGGCGTGGGCAAGACCGTGACGATCATGGAACTCATCAACAACATCGCCAAGGGTCACGGCGGCGTGTCCGTGTTCGCGGGCGTGGGCGAGCGTACGCGGGAAGGAAACGACCTGTATCACGAAATGATGGAATCGGGCGTTATCAAGCAGCATGATTCTAAAAACTCCAAGGCCGCGCTGGTTTATGGCCAGATGAACGAGCCCCCCGGCGCGCGCGCGCGGGTTGCGCTCTCGGCCCTCACCATGGCGGAATATTTCCGCGATGAGGAAGGCCAGGACGTTCTCTTCTTCCTCGATAACATCTTCCGCTTTACCCAGGCCGGAGCCGAAGTGTCCGCGCTTTTGGGTCGTATTCCCTCCGCCGTGGGTTATCAGCCCACGCTGTCCACGGAAATGGGCGCGATGCAGGAACGCATCACCTCGACCAACAAGGGCTCGATCACGTCGGTTCAGGCCGTGTATGTTCCTGCGGACGATCTGACCGACCCCGCGCCGGCCACGACCTTTTCGCACCTGGACGCGACGACCGTTCTGTCCCGCCAGATCGCGGAGCAGGGGATCTACCCCGCTGTGGACCCGCTGGATTCCACATCGCGGATTCTCGACGCCCGGGTCATCGGGGAAGAACATTACAAGGTCGCCAACCGCGTGCAGCAGACGCTCCAGCAGTACAAAAGCCTGCAGGACATCATCGCTATTCTGGGGATGGACGAACTTTCGGAAGATGACAAGCTCACCGTGGCGCGGGCCCGGAAAATCCAGCGTTTCCTGTCCCAGCCTTTCCACGTGGCCGAGGTCTTCACCGGCACGCCGGGCGTGTTCGTGGCGCTGGAAGACACGATTGCCGGGTTCAAGGGCATCGTGGACGGCGACTACGACCACCTGCCGGAGAGCGCGTTTTACATGATCGGCACGATCAGCGAAGCGGTGGCCAAGGCGAAGAAAATGGCGGCGGAGGCGGCTTGATGAAGAAAGCCCGTGATGTTGAAAAGCAATATAAGGATGCCGAAGTAATTGAAAAACTGCGCCGTCTTGCTGATTGCATCGAAAGCGGTAAAAATTTTGAAATACAGGTCGCGGGAGAGCGCATCTATGTGCCTGCGCGTGCGGTTTTCTCAATCGAGCATGAACGCGAGGGCGCAGAAGAAGAACTGGAATTTCAATTCAAATGGAAAAATGAAAAATGACCCAAAACACCATCCAGTTCGATCTCGTCTCTCCCGCTGAAAAGCTTGTCTCTGAGCCTGTCGCCATGGCGGTTATTCCCGGAACCGAGGGCGAGCTGGGCGTGGGCGCTGGGCACGCATCCTTCGTCGTGGCGCTCAAGCCCGGCGTGGTGAAGCTTTACAAGGAGCAGAGCGCGGAACCGCGCCGTATCTTCATCGCGGGCGGGTTCGCGGATATCACGGGCGAGAGCTGCACGGTTCTGGCCGAAGAAGCCGTGAATGTAAACGATCTGAATGCCCCGGCTCTTGAAAAGGAAATCAGTAAATTGACCGCTGATCTTAATGCGGCAGTTGAAGAAATGGACAAGATCCGTCTTCAGCGTAAACTGACCTTGGCCCAGGCCCGCCTGGAAGCCTTGGCCGGGAAATAAGGTATTATCCATATTTTCTTGACTCCGCGCCTGTTTTTTGTCAGAAAAGGGCTTGTCCCATTTTTTATGAGGTTCTCAGATGTCAGGTGCCAGGAAAATATCGAAAAATACCATTAATCAATTGGCTCTACGGGGGCTTGCGATCACCCAGGCCACGGGCACTCCTTTTTCCTCGCTGCACAGGGACTTTTCTCAGGATATTGTCAATGGCCTGGGCGCATCGACCGCCAACCAGGTTTTTCAGGCGGAAAAATCCTACGCCGAATCTTCTTCCTATAATGCAGCCCACAAATATACCGTGCCGGCCGCTCACTGATATTGGCATTCTAAAAAACCTTTAAATTCCCTCTCGGTGTATCCGCTGTGGATCTCCTTGCAACCATGGCTTACTATGGGAGCGACGCGGGGAGGCATTCATGAAACTTCTTTTGGCCGATGACCACACCTTATTCCGGGATGCGCTGGTTGAGTATATCGA
This sequence comes from Alphaproteobacteria bacterium, assembly GCA_021741325.1. GTDB lineage: Bacteria > Pseudomonadota > Alphaproteobacteria > Micavibrionales > Micavibrionaceae > JAIOYC01. The sequence goes on along the minus strand of JAIOYC010000029.1, from coordinate 8,367 downwards.
GCGGGCGGAGCCGGCGGTGCTGATCGCGGTGGCGAAGGATTTTCCCGGTGTTTTGAGCGCTATGGAGGAGAATCCGTGGCCCGATCTTGTCATTCTGGATCTGCGGATGCCCGGAATGCGCGGGGTAGAGGGCGTCCGGGATTTTCGTGATAAATTTCCGGCGATTCCGGTGGCTTTGATGTCGGGTCTGGCTGAGGAGGAGGATGTGCGGGCCGCCGTGGCGCTTGGGGTCAGCGGCTACTTCCCCAAGACCCTGCCCGCGAAATCCTTCTTGGAGGGAATATACCGGGTTCTGGGCGGCGAACTCTTTCTGCCCACGGCCGGGCAAGAGGCCGCGTTGCCCGCATACTATGGCGACCCTCCGCTCCCGCAGGAGCTCGTGGGTGATATAGGCCTGTCTCCCCGGGAACTGGAAGTCCTCTCCTGGCTGGGGCTGGGGGTGTCGAACAAGGAAATTGCCCAAAGTCTTGGTCTTCAGGTCGTCACCGTAAAACTGCATGTACGCGGTGTTTGCCGCAAACTGGGGGTCGCCAACCGGACACAGGCCGCCCTTCGCGCCCGCTCGCTGGGCCTCATGCGGGAGGCTCGGCGGTAGCCTCATGCGCGGACGCAATGATTTTTTCAGGAAAACCCTCAGCCCGGCCCTCAATTTTTTGCCGGGACTTTTAATTCTGCTGTTTGGGATGCTGGCCCTGCATTCTTCCCTGCGCGCGCTGAACGAGCATACGCGGCTATTGAATTTTTATCAGGAGCGAAGCGAGGAGATTACAGATCTTCAGGATCTTCACCGGCCTGACCGGTTGAGGTTCTATGAGGATCAAATGTACTGGTCAGTCCTGGCGCTGGGCCTGTGCGGATTTGTGCTGGCGGTCCTGAATGGCCGGAAGCTTGGCACCTTGCGGGATTTGAATCGCGAGAAAAAGGAAGCGCTTTTGCTTCTCCAAAACCGGCTGGCCGCCATGGAAAGTACCTTTGATGCAATCGGGATCGTGGACGGGCAGGGGAATCTTTCCTACATGAACCGGGCCTTGATGGATCTGCACGGTCTTTCCGGGGAAAAAGCTCTGCGGCGTATCGGTCAAAACTGGCTCTTTCTCTATGACGGGCAGGGAAGGAAGCATATCCGGGAGAAGGCCCTTCCAGAGCTGCGTGAGAATGGTCACTGGCGTGGCGAGACTTCCATCCTGCGGGAAGACGGAAAGTTTGTCCCGGCGGAGCTCTCCCTGACTCAGCTTCCGGATGGGGGATTTATCGGCACCGCGCGGGATATGACCGAACATAAAAAGGCGGCGGAGGAAAAGGAGCAGATGCAGTCCCAGTTTTATCAGGCTCAGAAAATGGAAGCCATCGGACGGCTTGCGGGTGGCATTGCGCATGATTTCAATAATATCCTGGCGGCCATTGATGGTTATGCGGGCTTTCTCACGGAGGATCTGGATGAAAATACCGCGGAAGCCGGGTTCGCCCGGAATATTCTGAAGGCCAGCGCCCAGGCGCGCGGCCTCATTGATCAAATTTTGGCGTTCTCACGGCGGCACGATGAAGGCGATGGGCTTGTCAATATGAAGGACGCCCTCCAGGAAAGCCTCTCGATGATTAGGGCCAGCGTTCCCAAAACCATAGAAATTCGGACGGAGATGAACGCGGACTCGGTGCTGGTCCGGGGGAATGTTTCCCAGATTTCCCAGGTCATTATGAATCTATGCGTGAATGCCTGTGACGCCATGGAAAACGGGCATGGATGCCTGACGCTGGGGCTTAGGATTGTCTCTCCCCGGGATTACCGAAGCCTGGATTTTGTGAAGGAGGGCGGTGATCTTTCGGAAGAGGTTCCGGCCCTGCAGATCCATGATATCGGCCCGGGCCGGGTGCGCATTCTTGCAGGGGGGCTGGATCCCGAATGTCCGGAATATGCCTGTCTGTATGTTCGGGATACGGGCTGCGGAATGAGCCGGGCGGTCGTCGAGCATGTGTTTGAACCCTTTTTCACCACCAAGCCGGTGGATCGAGGAACGGGCCTGGGTCTTTCCACCGTGCATGGCGTGGTGTTGGCCCATCGCGGCGCGATTTCTCTGGAAACGGCCTTGGATGAAGGCAGCCTTTTTGAGATCTTTTTCCCTCTGGCGCGGGAGAATGAAATCCCGGAATCCATACTGAAAAGTCCGGCATTTCCCAAATCCGGCGGAGGGCGCATTTTACTCGTGGAAGATCAGGGCACCGTGGCGGGTGTGATGATAGGGATTCTGGAGCGCATGGGGCATCAGGTCAGCCATTGTGTCACCGGACAAAAGGGATTGGAGGCCGTGCGCGCCCAGCCGGAGCGTTTCGATCTGGTGATTACGGATCAGAACATGCCCGGCATGACGGGGCTAGAGATGATCGGGATTATCCATGCCGAGCATCCACGCATTCCCTTTCTGTTGATCTCGGGCTACAGTCCGGAGAGGCTGGAAGATATGGCGGCACGACAGCCAGCCATCAAGGGGGTCCTGAAAAAACCAATCTCCCGGGAGGCTTTGGGGCAGTATATAGAAACCATCCTGTCCGCCGCGCAAGCTGAGCAGCGCGCGGCTTAATTTTTTTTATGCCCTATAAACAAAGAGGGAGAGGGAAAATTATATTGACATAGAGACGATGCCCCTTTAAAGGTTTTCATTCAAGAAAACAAAGGAGACTGCGTATGCGCCCAAAAGACCCCGCGATGACATTCGTTCAAAGAAAAAAACTCCTGCGCCGGATCTGAGCCTTAAATTTCAAGGGGCACAGGATGGGCCGGGCTTTTTGCTCTATTCAAAAATTGATAAAACCAATATGGCGAAGAGTTCTGTAAAAAATCAGGGATTTAATCTTGCGCTGACCGATAAGGGAGTTCCTGTACGCTATACATACTTCGAGAATGAGCCGAAGCATATCAAGAGCTATCTTAATCAATATCCTGATATGGTAGAAACGCCGGTTTCCGCTCTACGCGTCGTTCAGCACGGAGACGGAAAGGATGCTTATACGGAGAAGTGGGGAAATTGGGGGTATAGGCCCGGATAATTTTTCCGCTTGGATATTAATTCAATCTGGCGGAAAATCAGGCGTTTTTCTATCCGCCGTAACGCATCAGTTCATGGCCGTGAAGGCGGATCCAGTCCTGGCCCTCGATGAAATCCTCGGACAGTTCCCGGCACAGCTCCCAGAATTTTTTGCCGTGATCCATATGGCGCAGGTGCGCGATTTCGTGCGCGACCACATAGTCGAATGCGGCGGGCGGCGCGAACATCAGGCGCCAGGAATAAGAAAGATTGCCGTCTTCCGAACAGCTGCCCCATCGGCTTCTGGTGTCGCGCACTTTGACGGAACGGACCTTACGCCGAATAAGCGCGGCCTTCTCGTGGGAAAGTTCCTCCAGCCGGTCGCGCGCGATTTTTTTCAGAAAGCGGGCGATTCGGGGGCCGGGATCTTCCTTGTTCGTGAGAGCATTAAGCTCATTGTTATTCAAAAGAATAGTCGTCGTTTTTAAAGTCTCGTCACAATAAGCGCGGATACGGTGGCGCTTGCCGAAAATTGGCAGAAGCGCTCCATCCTCGAAATAAACGGGCGCGGGCAGGGCATCGAGCTTGTCCTCGATCCAATCCAGATTGTTCAGCGCGAAGACTTCGGCCTTGCGCATGCTCATTCCATGCGGGACGACAAGGTTGAAGACCCGGTTTTTCTGGTCCAGGCGCAACGCGAGGCGGCGCGCGCGTTTGCTCCGCTGGACGACAACCCCGTCGGGAAGTCCCCCCGTGATGCGGCGGCGCAGGCGCGCGGATATCAGATCAGTCCACATTTTCTTTATAATGTTGTTGCATATTGTCCCTGAGCCAGCGGCGCACGGCCGCGATTCCATGTTGATCCCTGTTGTAGCGCTCCGGCGCGGCATCCGGCACCTTTTCAAGATCCGTGCCAGGAACCGGGTCCTTGCCGGGATCGAATTCCCGGATGAAATGGCGGATGCGCGGCATGATATTCTCGCGCCAGCGGCGGCCGTTGAAAATTCCGTAATGTCCGGTTTCGGTCTGAAAATGGTGGAATTGCTTGCGCTGGGGAAGGGAATAGCACAACTCGTGCGCGGCCGTGGTTTGGCCCCGGGCGGAGATGTCATCCCGCTCGCCCTCGACCGTCAGCAACGCGGTGTGCTCGATGTCCTGCGGGCGTACAGGCACGATTTCCTGCGTGGCGGGGTTTTTCCATTCCATCAGGCCGCGCGGCAAGGCATGGCGCTGGAAAACTGTTTCAACGGTCTGGAGGTAGAATTCCGCGGGAATGTCCATGACGGACAGGTATTCGTTGTAGAAGCGCCGGTGGGCTTCCGCGGATTCTCCGTCCCCCTGAATAAGGTGCTGGTAGAATTTCAGGTGGGATCCGATATGGCTGTCCAGATTCATCGACATAAATCCATGAAGCTGAAGGAAGCCGGGATAAACCTCCCGGAAGGCGCCGGGATAATAAAAGGGCACTTCCTGCACAACGGATTTTTCGAACCAGCTCAGGGGCCGCGTTTCAGCCAGTTCCGTCACGGTTGTCTTGGAAACCCGGGTGTCGATCGGCCCGCCCATGAGAGTCATGGTGAGGGGTTGATTGGGGTCTTTTTCGGTCGCCATCAGGGACACGGCGGCCAGAACCGGGACGGCGGGCTGGCACACGGCGATCAGGTGGGTATCAGGCCCCAGAAGGCTCATGAAATCCCGCAGATAGGCGATATAGCTATCGAGATTAAAGGTTTCGGCATTTTTGGGTACCAGCCGGGCATCTTCCCAATCCGTGATAAAAACATTGTGGTGCGGCAGCAGGGCTTCAACGGTGCCGCGCAGCAATGTGGCATAGTGGCCCGACATAGGGGCGACAATCAGAACCTTGGGGTCGTTGCGCCGAATCCGGCGGTGAAAATTGAGCAATTTGCAAAAGGGCTTCTCGGTGATTATTTTCTCAACGATTTCAACGGTTTTCCCATCGATTTGCGTTTCATTCAGCTCAAAGATGGGACGCCCAAAACGGCGCGTGCTGCGCTCGATCATTTCCAGGCCCGCTGTGAAGGTGCGCCCGATTTGCGTATGAGCCAGGGGGTTCCAGGGGTTTTCAAACAAGGCCCGTGCCATCTCAGCCTGAAGTCGCAGGGGGGTTCCCATAGCGTGCCGAAGATCGTGCATATGGTAAAGCAACGGGGTGCTTCCTTCTCTTTAATTGTGCCTATAGAGGTGAATATATACCCCTTCGGCAGGGTTTTCTACCAGGATTCGGATTCTAATTTTAGTTTAACAAAAAACATTAAACATTTGATTTATATATCTGAAAAAATTGAGATTTTATTGTGTATTTTTATATTAAAATCTTCTTTTTCTTCTCGGAAGCCCGATTTGAGGCTCTTTATCCTGACTCGGGGTTGTAATTTTACGAAATAAATAAATATTTCGCTCCAAACGCGAAAAAAGCCCCGGTTAGAAACACAAGCACCGAAAACATGTAAATCCCCGCGCTTATCCGCCGTAACCGGGTACAAACCCTGGCTTGGGCGGGATCCGCGGGGCAGGGGAGATTGCGGGCGTTCCACTGCATCACCCCTGCGATAATCAGTATCCCCCCGGCAACCCCAAAAACGAGCGGCTTATGGGCGGATATCCATATAAGTTGAGGAAAGTTGCTCACCAGTCCGGCAAGCACGGCTCCCATGCCCAGGCTGACAAACAGGGCGGGCAGGGCGCAGCAGATCAGCGTGCCCCCCGAAAGAAACAGGCTGAGCAGGGGCACGACTGTGCTTTTGAGGCTGAAAGGGTTCATCTTGCGCTCAGGGCCTTGCAATCTCTGTCACGCTGTAGCCCGAATCCGTGACCAGGGCTATGATCTTGTCGTCCGGGATATTGGTCCCGTTCTGGAGATCCAGCGTGATTTCATGAGTATTGAGATCTACCCCGACGGCTTCCACGCCTTCTTGTCCCCGGAAAACCTTTTCCACAGCCCGGGCGCAGAAATCACAGACCAGGCCATTGACCTTGATCGTAACATCATGTGGTCCCCCGTGGGTAGCGTACGCGGGGCGCAACGGCAAAATACAGAAAATTGAAAGGCATAAGGTTACAATCCATAGCTTCATTTTATTCCTCCTTAAAATTGCGCCGTGAAATTAAGCAGGGCGCCTCCGTCAAGATTATACCCGGCCTCCATCAAAAAGGTGCTTTTGAAAAGCCGGACGAGGGGCGTAAGGGACGCATGGTCCTTCTTTCCCGCATCGTAATCGGCCTGAAGCATCAACCATGTATGCACATCGCCGTAATCCCCTATATAGGGAGCCACGCCTATGCGAGCCGTGTGACGGGCGTAACGGTCTATGTCGCCCCCGTAGAAGAAGCGGTTTGTATAGCTTGTTAAAAATCGTCGGTCTTCCCAGTCGGCGCTTAGCCCCGTATAGGCCGCGGGTTCCATGTCGCCGCCGCCATAGGCAATCCCCAAGCCGGATTGAAGGTAAAGATTCGCCTGTGAATCCGGATAGTTCCATCGCTTCAGGAGATTGCCCAGCTCAACCGAATCCATGCGCGCACCCGGCTCCCGCATATATTCGTGAAGGACGCCCACCGAATAAAACGCCGTTGGGGAATAACTCAGATGAAGCGCGTTCATGTCGGGATCGTTCATGGTCATGACCGTCCATCCCCCCGGCCACGATACCGGGCGGGCCTCAGCCGCATTTCCCCACCCAAGAAGGAGTAAGAGAGGGAGGTAGTTTAAAAACTGCCTGATCATAAGGATATTCCTGCCGCCGGGAAATTCCGGTCTCAAGAAGCCATTCTTGAGTTTTGCCTTTAAAGTTACAGGACGAAGATCATTTATCCACAAAGTCGTACGCGGAATTATTTTTGCTTTATCCACATAAGCGTGTACCATTAGGCTTAACGCGTCTGATTCTCTGCCTGTTCTGGGCGATACTTCGGAAATATTCATGTCTGCTCGCAGTTTTCTGTCTTCTCTGGCCGTCGCGACGGCTTTGACCTCGGTGATTCATGTCCATGAGGCATGGGCACAAAAGGGTGTGTTCCTGAGCCCCCAGACCGATTGGGCTGTCACGCGCGCCTACGGTCAGGGACAAAATGCAGGCGGATATTGCGCCTTGGCGCGCCGCTATGAGCAAAATACGATTTTGACGCTGGCCCAGAACTCATCCGAGGAAATGTCCCTGGCGCTTGATTTTCAGCGCCCTAAATTCGACGCATCCTCGAACGTCCGGGTTGTGCTCGACCCCGGCGCCGGGCAGCAGCGTGAATACAGCATACGCCCTGTTTCCGAGAAAGCCTTGGTCGTACGGCTGGGCCGGGATGCGGCTTTTTTCCAGGCGTTGCGCAAGACAGGTTATCTGCGGGCCGAGATAGGCAATCAGATTTTCAGCTTCAATATGGCTGACATCGACATCGGCAATTCAGAACTGGTGTCCTGCGTGGCCGCGATGACGCAGCAAACCCCCGTGGCCGAGGTCGAAGTGGGGACGCCTCCGACCTTTAATGTGGCCGAATCGCAGCTGCGCACGGAAATCGAAACTCTGAAAGACCAGATCGCCCGCCTGCAGGCCGACAACCGGAATATAAGCGCGACCCTGAAGAAAGGCGTGGCCCAGGCTCCCGCTTCTGCCGCGCCTGCCACCCCCGATCCGGAAAGCGAACTTAAAATAAAAGCGCTGACGGAGGAAAACGCCTCTTTGCAGGCCATGCTGGAGGAGGCCAAAAAAGGCAGTCCCAGTGACGATCAACTGGCTGCGAAGATCGCGGAGTTAGAGGTCGTTCGTGCTGAGAATGAAAGCTTGAAGAAGGCTACCGCCACCGACCCCGCAATGTCTGAAAAGCTTGCGGAGCTGGAAAAGATTAGGACTGAGAATGAAAGCCTGAAAAAGACTCTGGCTGAAAAAGAAACCGCAACAACTTCGGAAGATCTTCAGGCCCAGATTGAGACCCTGCGCAGCGCGAATGAAACGCTGAAGCGCGATCTTTCCGACGCGCAGAAGGCTCAGCAATCCTCGGCTCAAAGCGCAGCCGACGCTCAAAAATCCCAAAAAGAGCTGGAGGATCTCCGCAAGCAGCTCTCCGTTGTGCAGCTGGAAAACGAAGCGCTGAAGCTCTCTTTGCAGACGCGGGAAGGGGCCGAGCAAAAAGCCAGTGCCCAGACGGAGGCCATGGCCAAACTCCAGGCGGAAAATCAAACGCTGAAGGCGGAGATAGAGACGCTCAAGGCAAAAATTCCCCCCGAGGATTTGAAGGAAAAAATTAACGCCATTGAAGGCGAGCGCAAAGCCCTTTCTGATGGGATGCGCAACGCTGAGCTGCGCCTCGAAACCCTGCAATCCAGCCTGAGTGCTAA
>JAIOYC010000028.1 GCA_021741325.1 Alphaproteobacteria bacterium | reverse complement strand
GAACCAAAAACGTGTGACAAACATTATGTTTATGATCGAAACCTTGCATACATGAAGGAGGGAAAAATGGGTGAAAACAAGACAAAGCTGACGGTTGACCAGCATATGACGTTATTCGTTGAAGGAAAAAAGAAGCTCGGTATTTCTCCTGTTGCTCTTCGCGATACTTGGCCTGAAGGAAGCGTTGAAAAGATAAAAAGCTATGTAAAAAAAGAAGGCGATCTTGTTATCGCCGGTCAACGGATTTTGGACGTTTAATTTATTCTCTGTTTTTAAGAAAACCCGCTTCGGCGGGTTTTTTGTTGTGCTTTTTTCCCCTCACCAGAATAAGGACCACCCATGCCCGAGCATATCAAAATGCCCGCCGTGACGCCCATTGTGCGTTACGCGGCGAGCGGAGCACAAACCGCATTTGCCTATCCTTTTCCCGTGTTCGCCTCCGAGGATCTGGCTGTGTATCTGGGCGGCGCGAAGCAGATCGCCGGGTTTGACATCGACGGCGCGGGGGAAACCGGGGGCGGAACGGTTACGTTCGATACCGCGCCGGCTGCGGGCATCATTGTGACGCTGGCGCGCGAGATCCCCATTGAGCGCATGAGCGATTACCTGGAGGGCGGCGAGTTTTCGGCCGCCTCGATCAACAACGAGCTGGATTACATGATAGCCGCCCTGCAGCAGGTGGAGCGGGCGAACGACGCGATGCTGCATTATGGCGATCATGAGACGCCGGCCGTGACGCAACTGCCTGACCGGGCCGCGCGCGCGAACAAGGCGCTGGGCTTCGACGGCGACGGCGACCCCGTGGCGGTGAGCCTTGAGGGTTCCATGGCCGCGCCGGATTTTACCCCCCTGGGCACGGGCGCGGCGACGCGGACCAGCCATGACAAATTCTCGGATTTGATTTCGGTGAAGGATTTTGGGGCGGTCGGCGACGGACTCGCGGATGATACCGTCGCCATTCAAAACGCGCTGGCCGCCGCGGATTTTGTTTTAATACCAAACGGAACGTATTTAATTTCGAACACCATAAATCTGGCGTCTGGCAAGACTTTGAGCGGTCTGGGGCAGGGGTCCGTCATCGCCGCGCAGGATGATAGTTTCAACGCGGTTGAAATCACGGCGAACAACGCACTGCTTTCCGATTTGCGGATCACGGGCGGGGATGCGGGCGTAAAGCTTTATGGATCGGCCGCGGAATGCACGCAAAATAGTCTGCGCGGCCTGCAGATTGTGGGGGCTCGCACCGGGATCTTGCTCGACGGCCATAATGACGGCAGCAAGCCGTGTTACTGGAACAATTTCAGCGATATCCTGATCGAGGGGCCACTGGAAAATGGGGTGCATCTTACCCTTACCGGGGCGGGCGATACGCCCAACGCCAATCGTTTTCACCGTGTGCGGGTCTATTCCAAGGGTGCGGCGACGGCGGGGCAGGGGTTTTACGTCGAGCATGGCTCTTTCAACAACGCCTTCGTGGATTGCGAATCCAACGTGAACGGCACGACCGCGCAGGCCTGTTTCCGTCTGGGAGAAGGCTCCAATAAGACATTGATTGCAAATCTTCTTTGTGAATCCTGGAACACGGTGCCCAATGTACGCATTGATTCCGGCGCGCTGGAAACGTCCATCATCAATCTAAGCGCGGAGAGCGACGGGGCCGCGATCTATGATTTTTCCGGCGGGAATTACGATGCGTACAATGCCGGATACCCGGAGAAAAACCGCCTGCGCAAAAGCGTCGTGACGGATCTGCGGGCCACGCTGATGCGATACGATACGGAGTTCATCGACACGCCCGGCACGACGAGCATTGATTTGTCGCACTCGATCCACATCGTGAATGCCACGGGCGGCGCGATCACCATCGAACTGCCCGCGGCGGCAGATGCCGTGGGGGCGCTTATCACGGTCAAGAAGGCCGACGACACGGGCAATATCATCACCATCAGCGAGGATTCCGGGCCGGGACCCGACGGCAAGCCCTTTCCCCTGGGTGGGCCGAACGATTACGCGACCATGATTTCCAACGGGGCGGAATGGTTCGTGATCGCCTCCAACCGGATGGCGGGCAACACCCGCTTCATCGACGGGTCTGGCTCCGTGGATATCGATATGGCGGTGGATACTTATCTGCTCTCCAGCTTCGGCGGCGCGATGACGGCCAGGCTGCCCCCCGCCGACGCGGCGGAGGCCGTGGGCCGCACGGTGACGCTGAAAAAAACCGACGTGTCGGGCAATGCGGTGACGGTTACGGAGCAGGGCGGAAGCGGCCCGGACGGCTCGTCTCAGTCTCTGGCCGGACAGCACGACGCGATCACGGTCGTGTCCAACGGGGCCAACTGGTTTGTGACGGGGAAATATACGTGATATTTTCTATATTCTTGACGCGCCACCGGGTTTCAGATAATTCTATCGCTTCTTTAAATTTAAAAAGGAGTCGATCATGCCGGAACATCGAATATATGGGATCTTTTCTCAGGGAAATGTCACTGAAACAGGCGACGAAGACAAGCTCACAGGCCGGTTTGCGATCGTGGGTTGCCCCGGCGTTGAACCGGCGGTTATTTACGAAATGAAGCATACATTTATAGGGGCGTATCAACAAAATTTCACTTCGGCGGGGATCTTTGAGCCTGGCCGTGAATTGAAGGTATCATTTAGTAGTTTTATGCAAAGGAAAGAAGAAAAACCCAACAATCCCCTACACGACCAGGTTCTGATTGAATTCGGGAATGTGTTTGAGCGTTGAGTCGTAACCTGTAAAGAACCCTGGTCACAAATGAGGGATTTCTTTTCCCCAAAGAGATATTTTGCCTTCCCTATCAACCGCAGCGGTAGAGGAATTGTCTGATTTAGGATCAGGCCAATACTGAAAGAACTCATAGGGAATTTTTCTTAATTCAAGAATCCGGGTAGAGTTTTTAAGTGCGTCTTTAGCCTCCACAGGTTCGGGGCGAGGCTGCCACTCCCCCTGCCCATCCTGTTCATATTCTTGCAAAACAAAGAATGATACTTTTTTAGTTTTTTCATAAAAAGTTTTTCGCCTGATCGTGTTGTCAAGCCTTCCCGTCTGAAAAGGGTCATAATGAAAGAGGGTATCGGTGTCGGGGTTATCAATGTAGCCGCCTGTACATCCGCCCAAGCCATAGGTGACGATGCCTTAGCCCTTCGGAACGCTGGCTTCATCGTTCATGCCCACAACCGCTCCAAAGCGGCTTTTTAAATCGTCCAGCAAGCTGGCCATGCATCACCTGAGAGGTTAATATGTGTATATTACGGTAAATAATTTTGATCGGGATGTCAAATTTAACCTGTTTGCTGGATATAAAACTTGACGGGAAATTTACATTTTAATACATCTGGGGCTTCCAGAAAAAGGATAGAATTCATGGCCGTTTCTCAAATTTTCCTTCCCGTTTCACAAAACGATTCCCAGAAGCCTGGCGGTGTGGGGCAAGTCAAGAGCGCTCTGGGCGTGTTCCCTGTTCAGTCAGACAGCAAGCCACTCGTCGGTCCTGTAAAGGCGGGCACCTCTCCCAAAGAGTGGCAGGAGAGCGGAGAAAATTTTGCAACCGATGCGAATGGATTGGTCGTTCGGATCTGGTGAATTTTCACCGTGCCCTGAACAAAAAACCCGCCAATCAGGCGGGTTTTTCATGAGCGATAAGCGGAAAGATAAGCTTTAGCCCTCCGACTTGCCGCAGGAGCCTTCTTTTTTCTTGCCGGGGCAGCACATGCCCGCGCCGCAGGCCGTGGATTTGCCCATCAGCCTGTAGGCCGGGCAATAGCTGAATGCGGCTGAAAGCCCCAATATCGCAGCGGCCACGCCGAAGATCCAGCTCAGGCCCGCGGTGAACGCGCCCCCCGCAGCGGCCAGGAACAGCAACCCTGCGGCCACGAGCCGCACGGCGCGGTCCATTCCGCCGACATTCTTTTTAATGGTCATATATCAGTCTCCCCTTAGTTGTTAAAGGTAAAGGACAATCCCCCGCATGATACACCAAAAAATCAACGACGAAACGAGAAAACAAATCACTAAATTCCTGCCCCAGGCGATTGAAATGGCCATTGATTCTTACCGGGTGTTCTCCAAGAAGGGCGTTGAGAAGGAGGGAAAGGACTTTAAGGCTCACCATGAGGCGTGCAAGGTGGCCATCGCGCACCTGGAGTTGCTCCTGAAGCTGGCGCAATGGCTGGATTTTCCGGGCCCCGGGGACGGCATTAGCCAGGCCACGCTGGCGGCCATGCTGGAGAGCGCCCAGCAAGAAATGAGCGAACACAGGGAGGGCGGGATATTGTGAAGGGCGGCTGCTATCCCGATGTTTTTGGGAATATTGACAAATCTTTTATTTTCGATATAAAAAACATTTGGAAATTCATAAAAACGAGGACATTGCCACATGACCCATGAAATTCCCTTCGGGCGCGAATTGGGGCTTTTAAAGTTTGCGAAATTACATGCCCAGACCGTGAAAGGCCGGGAGGCCACCGACGAGGAATTGCAGATGGCGTGCGCGGCCGGGCATGTTCATGACCTGAAATACAAGGTGACGGCCCCTTCCAAGGCGGTCAGCGCCTTTCTGACCGCCCGGACAAGAATTTCGAATACATCGCTCAATCCCAATTCCGACGAGGCGTGGCAAAAGCTCGGGTTTCCCGACGGGCTGCAAGGGATAAAGACCTTGTTTCAGGAAAAAGGGGGCTATCAGACACGCGAAGAGCCGGAGCGCCTGGATCTGTGCTTCATACCGACCGAAAAAAAGATCTATCCCGAAGAGAGCAACTGGCGGGCATCGTATGGCCATCTGTTGCCGCCGAAGGCCGGTGGATAAAGAGTCCGGATTCATTGACCTGGCGGCTTGTTTTATTGTGAAATAAAATACGGACTGTTTCCGGACGGGTTTTTCCCATGTCACTGCGCATGCGCTCTCTGGTTTTTGAATTTTCCAAGGCCGCCGGGATTATTCTGGGCCCTGCTGTTGTGCTGGGAGGGGTTTTTACCGCGGTGGCTCACGGCGTGGACGCCGGTCTTCCGGAAATCAGACAATTTGCGGGCATGGGTGGCGGCGGGGGCCTGGTCCTCGGCAGCCTCCTTTACGGTATGTACAGGGTCAGCCGGTAGTTGCATTGCTCCCGCCCGTTCACCAAGCGTCCTTCGGGGCGCTTTTTTATTTCCCCGTTCAATGGAGTTTCCATGACCGACCACGCGATCCGCGAGGCCGATTTCCGGCTGTTTCTTGTTTTGTGGAATCAGCGCCTCGGTCTGCGTACGCCCGCTATTCATCTGCGCATGGCGGAGTGGCTGGAGCGCGGGTGGAAAACCGGCCAGAAAAACCTGTTGCTCATGGCATTCCGCTCCAGCGGGAAAAGCACCGTGGCGGGGCTGTTCGCGGCATGGGTTCTCTACCGGAAGCCGGAGCTGCGCATCCTTGTTCTGGCGGCGGATTTTGATCTGGCCGGAAAAATGGTGCGCAACGTAAAGCGCATCATCGAGCGTCATCCCCTGGCCGCGTATATGAAGCCCGCTGTTCCGGACCAGTGGGCGACGGACAGATTTACGGTGAAGCGCATGATCGAGCTGCGCGATCCCTCGATGATGGCCCGGGGTGTGTCCTCCAACATCACGGGCAGCCGCGCGGATATTATCATCTGCGACGACGTGGAAGTTCCCGGCACCTGCGACACGGCTGCAAAGCGCGCGGATCTGCGCGAGCGTCTGGGAGAGATTCCCTTTGTGCTGGTTCCCGGCGGGATGCAGATTTATATCGGAACGCCGCATAATTATTTTTCGATTTATGCTGCGGAGGCGCGCACGGAGATCGCAGAGAACACACCATTTCTGGAAGGCTTCCGGCGGCTGGAGATTCCGGTTCTGGACGCGGAAGAAAACAGCGCCTGGCCCGAACGATTCAGCCCGCAGAATATCGCGGCGATGAGGCGCCGCAGCGGCCTCAATCGTTTTGAAAGCCAAATGATGCTGCGGCCCGTCAATATCGCGCAGGGAAGGCTGGATCCTGGATTGCTGCATGTCTATGACGAAGATCTTTATCTCGCCAAGGAGCTGGGTGCCTTGTATCTGGGCGGAAAAAAAATGATCTCGGCTTCTGCATGGTGGGATCCGGCCTTCGGAGCGGCGGGCGGAGACAAAAGTGCTTTTGCTGCAATATTTTCCGATGAGGTGGGGGATCTGTATCTGCATCATCTGGAATATATAAAAACTACACCGGGCGATGAAATCGACGAGGCCACGCAGCAATGCCGCATTGTTGCGCAAATCGCGCGGCGTCTTATGTTGCCTTCTTTGTGCGTGGAAATAAACGGGATCGGAAAATTCCTCCCCGCTATATTGCGCAATGAACTTGCCCGCGCGAAAGCGCCCTGCGCTGTGAAGGAAATCTCAAGCCGGCGGGCCAAGGATCTGCGGATTTTAGAGGCCTTCGACACGGTGATGGCCGCGCGGATTTTGCATGTGCACCGCGCCGTTTTGGGCACGCCCTTCATAGGTGAAATGCGCGAATGGCGGCCCGGATCTTCCCGCGGGCACGATGACGGCCTGGACGCGGTGGCCGGAGCTCTGGGCCAGCAGCCCGTCCGGATCAAGCGGCTCTACGGCGGTGGTGGGCATGGGTGGATGAAAGGGGGGCAGAGCCACAGGGCGGAGACGGGATTTGAAGTATAAAATTTCTGATACGCGTAAAACAGGAGACGAACTATATGACATTTTTATCCCAAGATCTGGTCTGGTGGATCACCGTGTTCGACCTGCCCGCGCTGGCGGGTTTGTTCTGGATGATCCGGCAGGTCCGTTCCGAAAATGAATCCGCGATTGATCATCTGCAAACGTTGCTGGATCACCGCAGTGATCAGCTGCGCGAGGCGTTGCATGCCTTCAAGCTGGAAGCGGCCAAAACATATGCGTCGCATGGGGATTTGCGCGATCTGGAAGGACGTCTGACCGCGCATTTGCTGCGCATTGAATCCAAGCTGGATTCAACCGCGCTGAAGGCCGAGGCGGCGACTGCGCGGGCCGATTGAAGCACGTTTGGCCGTTTAAATATTTTTCTCAAAACACAGGAGATTATCATGAAAAAACCAACGCTCATCGCGCTGGACAGCAAGGCGTTGTCCGAGGATAAAGACGCGCAGCAATTTTACCGTTCCATGGAGATCGACGTTCTAGCCCGGACCCTGTGGGGCGAGGCGAGGGGGGAGGGAACGGGCGGGATGGAGGCCGTGGCTGCCGTAATTTTGAACCGCGTGAAAGTCGCGCAGGAGCGGGAGCGGTTCTGGTGGGGGAACAATATCATCCAGGTCTGTCAGAAGCCGTACCAGTTTTCATGCTGGAACCGTTCGGACCCGAACTTTCGCATTCTTCAGGCCGTCGATGAAACGGACCTGTATTTTGCGACCGCCATGCGCATCGCGCGGCGCGCGCTGGCCGGGGCGTTGAGAGACCCGACGCACGGCGCGACGCATTATCACGCGCGCAGCATTTCACCTTATTGGGCGCGGGAGGAAACGCCGACTGCGATCCTGGGCCGTCATGTGTTTTACCGGCTGGTTTAGTTTATGGCTCTTTCAAATAATGAACTTTGTCCGAAATTCCGGGCATCATTTTTCCCTTCAAACGTACACATAAGGATCATCACATGCTTGAAACACTGATCGCTAAAATCGGCCTGCCCGTGTTGGTCCATCTCGTGGGCGAGGCGCTGGGGGCCGTGGACACACCTGTCACAAAGGGCGCGGCGGCCGCGTTGCGCCAGGTCCAGGACGCCATCAACACGGGCGGTATCACGGCGGAACAAATGAGTGAAGCCCATCGCCATGCGGAGGAAATGGCCCGCCTGTCCATCGAGGAAAACAAGGCAAATGTCGGAGAAGTCAATCAATCCTTGCGCGCGGAAATTGCTTCCGAGGATAAATACGTGCGCCGGATGCGCCCGACCTTTGGTTACCTGATGGCGATCACCTGGGCGGCGCAGATGCTGGGTCTGGCCTATGTGATCGTCTTTGAAACCGGGAAGGCAGGATCGGTCCTGGCCGCGATGAGCAATCTCAGCGCGATCTGGGCCGTGGGCCTGTCGGTTCTGGGCATCTACGTCTATAAGCGCAGCGAGGAGAAAAAAGGCACCGGGGGCAGGGAGATGATTTTTTGGAACGGACCCTAGATTATTGGCCGGTCCTGGTCTTCATCATGGCCTTGTCAAGCATCCGGATGATTTCGGGATAGACTTTTTTCGCGTAATCGCCCGATTTTTGCGAGGCGGAGCGCGCTTCAGGCTTGCCGTAGTATTCCACCATGGCTTCCAGCTCTTCCACGGTGTAGGTCTCGGCATAGGCGTCCAGCGAGATTTTCTCGAGCGCCTTATAGTTCAGCGCGTTGCGCAAGGAGGAGCGCAAGGCGTCCCGCTGGTTGGCGGGGGCGCGCGCGACATAGTGCTCGATCGCAGATTCCACCTGTTCCCGCGCGGGGCGGATTTCCAGCATCCTGGCGGCCAATTCCAGCCTGCGGTCCTGCGCGGCATCATCCTGCGCGAGGACGGGAGCGGCAGAAAAAAGAAGCGCGAGGCAGAGAATGCTTAAAAGCTGCATCGGGAGTATCTCCTGAATTTAATTAAAACGGGATTTCGTCTTCGAATTCATCCACTGGCGCCTTTGAGCGGGCAGAACTGCCGCCGCCGGACGCACCGCCCGAGGCATAGCCACCGCCTTGGAATCCACCCGCCGCGTTGTCCTGGAACCCGCCGCCGGACGTGCCTCCGCCCTTGGAATCCAGCATGGTCATCTCCCCGCGGAAGGGACGCAGGACCACTTCAGTCGAATATTTTTCCGCCCCGTCCTTGTCCGTCCATTTGCGGGTTTCCAACTGGCCTTCGATATAGACTTTGGCGCCTTTTTTCAGGTAATTCTCGGCCACGTTGGCGATGTTCTGGTTGAAGATTACAACGCGGTGCCATTCGGTGCGCTCCTTGCGCTCGCCCGTGGCCTTGTCCTTCCAGCTTTCGCCCGTGGCGATGGAAAGATTCACGACCTTGTCGCCGGATTGCATACTGCGAACCTCAGGATCCTTGCCCAGATTGCCCACCAGAATGACCTTGTTTACGCTGCCTGCCACTGTTTCCTCCTTGAATATCTATGAAGCCCAAACTATAGCGCCGCCCGCGCATATTAACAAGCATTCAAAGATCGCGTAGAGTGAACCCCCATGACTCAGACCCTCACCGCCATCGAACATGCCTGCAATGTCATTCGCCGCGATGTGGAGGAGGAGATGCGGGATCTGTCCCTCCTGTTCCTCGTTCATGAGCCGGGTGGATTTTCACGCGCTTTGCAGGAGAAGAAAGACCGGTTACTGGCTTGCCCGGCGGGGGATAGCATAGTCGGGGCTTTGAGCAGCTCTGGCTCCGAGTCCTACCATGGTTTCGCGGGTCTGGCTTTTTGGACCGAGAAGCGCCTGTTTTCGTTGCTCTCCAAGCCCAAAGCGGCGGCTGTTTTTGTCATCAATGCGGCCTTCTTTCAGCCTGAGGCGGATCCGGCGGCGGAGGTATGGCATTTGACCGCTCAGGCTCTGCGTTATATCCGCAGCCGTGGTAAATCCCTGTCGTCGCCCTCAAAGTCTCCTTGTTTCGCGCCCGTTCCTCCGGAGGAACTGGGAGGCGTGCGGGGGAAAATGCTCGCCGACGTGTTTGCCGCCGTCATGCTTGAGTTGAAGGGCCGGAAGGGGGAGATCAAGGGGCTGGCCAAGCGGCGCTGCCTGATGACGATTCAGCCCTCTCCCCTATTCCCTGCGGAGGAATTTCCCTATCCGCTGGCCTTTGAAGCCCTGGATCTGATCTGGAAAGAGACCGTTTCCCGATCGTTCGCCAAGGATTCCCTTGTCCGTCATGCATTGAACATCGGCGAGGAGATTGACGAGACCTTCGACGATATGGCGCTGAGCCATTGGAGCGCCTTTGCGCAGGCCGCGCAGGAAATGGCGTGGATGGGCTATGATAAGAGCAAGGTTTTGAGCTGCGCCATCTTCACCAGTGAAAATCCTTATGTGCGCTCCATGGCCTATCTGGTGGCCGAGATCCTCAACCTCGATCCCGCGGCGCCCGGAGAGGGGATCGAGTATAATGGTTTCGCGGAGGCGGACGTCAACGAGCGCCTGCATTTTAAAGCCTGCGAGCGAGCCTTTCGGCGATTGTCGGACGCGCGGGAGCGGGATACTCCTTTTCAGGATTTTCTGCAGCTTGAAATTCAGGGACAAAATGAGAGGCTCCTGCAAGGGCGGGTGAGCGGATGGTGCGTCCCCGCGCTGCAGGAGGCCGCCGGAAGTTCGCCGGGGGAAGCAGCGATTGTCTTTCAAAATCACATAAAGGCTGTTGCGTGGGGTGATCTTCTGGATCTGGCCCGGAAAATCATCGAGAGGCGTCGGAGCGGTGGGGCCGTCCATGCGCCTGAGGCTGCGGGATTTTGTGCCGAGGGCGCTGTTTTGAAGGGGTGTCTCGCCTCGATCTAGGGCGTGTCGTCAATTATTGTCTTTTGTCCTGCAAATGACGGTTTTCTGTGCTTCCGCTTCTCAAATACATCCGTGTATTCTGCGATGCGGTTCTCGAAAGCCGCCATTTTCGGCTCAAAATCCTTCAATTGACGGCACGCTCTAGCGAAGCCGTTCTATCAGGGCGTCGATCTGCGCGGGCGTTCCCACGCTTTCGCAGGCGATGTCCTTGTCGATCCGCCGGACGAGGCCCGCCAGAACTTTTCCCGCTCCCAGCTCTGCCATCTCGTGCACGCCCTGATCTTTCATCCACAAAACCGATTCCCGCCACCGCACCATCCCGGTAATTTGTTCCACCAGGAGCCGGCGGATTTCCTGCGGATCTTTGACGGCCTGTGCGGTCACGTTGGAGACGACCGGCACTTTGGGCGTGTGGATTTCCGTTCTTTCCAGGGCCTCAGCCATAGCGCGGGCCGCCGGTTCCATGAGCGCGCAGTGGAAGGGCGCGCTGACCGGGAGCATCACCGCGCGCTTGGCGCCCCGGGATGTCGCTAGCTCGATGGCTGATTCAACGGCGTCCTTATGGCCGCTGATGACCACCTGGCCGTCGCAATTGTCGTTGGCGATTCCGCAAATTCGTGTCCCGGCGGCTTGGGCGGCCACTTCTTTTACGGTTTTGAAATCCAATCCCAAAATAGCGGCCATCGCGCCCTGGCCGACCGGGACGGCCTTTTGCATGGATTGTCCGCGCAGATTCAGGAGGCGGGCCGTGTCCGGGAGCGTGAGTGCGCCCGCCGCCGTCAGCGCGGAATATTCCCCCAGGCTGTGTCCGGCCAGGTAGGCGCAGGCTTTTTCGATACGGATTCCTCCCTGGGATTCCAGAACCCGGACCACCGCCATCGAGACGGCCATGAGTGCGGGCTGGGTATTTTCCGTCAGGTTGAGATCTTCCTCGGGCCCCTGGAACACGAGACGGGAAAGATTCCGGCTCAGCGCCTCGTCGATTTCCTCAAAGACAAGCCGCGCTTCGAGAAACGATTCTGCAAGGTCTTTGCCCATACCGGGAAACTGGGAACCCTGTCCGGGGAAAATAAACGCCATGCTCATGATTTTAGTCTCTCCTGATTCGCTGTTTACGAGTGTAGCGTGTGCTGATTCGTCTTTACAGTAGCTTTCATAGATGGGCTCTCATCGCTTGCGCATACTCTCATGTGTATTTTTATTTCATTAATGTGATAAAAACGAAAAGAAATTGCGAATAACGCCCCTGAAACATATAAAAAATGTTGCAAGACCATTTCGAGCGTGTCAGGATAAAGCCACTTACAAAAATACAACCTTCCGTAGAAGAAGCGAAAAAAGCCTTGCGATTGCGTAAGCCTCAAGCGCTGAGTAATAAAAAAACAGGGATTCATAAAAATCAGGGAGACGACCGATGAGCACATCCATTTATGATCGCGTAAAGATTTTGATCGAGGAAACAAGCGATGCCTATTCGTCCTGCGGCCCGGTGAACGCGGATTATGCCGAATTCGCGACGCTGGCACTGGCGGAGTTTAAGAATATCCTGCGGGACCCGCGCCTGACCCGGCACCAGCTCATGAGCATTCTGCGATCAGGAATGAACGATCACAGCACACGCCGGACTGAATCGTGCGGCATGGGCTGGGCGGACTTCATGGCCGGGCACGTTGAAAAAACCGCCAACCGGAATCGTCCTTCAACGCCGGTTCCCCGGATGTCGTGGGGGGATCTGCAGGAAGCCAGAAGCGAAAGCGTCTGAAGCGGTTTTCTTTTTAAATCAGTAGTAAACCCATCCGCCAGGAATTCCCCCGTGGATTCCCAGCGGGCGATCCTTGAGGAAGGGGCGGTAGTAGCCGGCCCGGAATTCATTGATTTCCTTGCGGAAATCGACAGAGCTGACAACCCCCAGAAAGGCGGGTCTCCATTTTTCAAAGGAGGAGGCTTCCGTCGAGCATTCCAGGACGTAGGTTTTGCCGTTATAGGTTGAGGCGTATATCAAGCCTCGGCGCTGCATTTTAGGGCCGTAAACGGTTTCATAGCTTGCATCCACATAGCTTCCGAAACCGCGGCCCAGCCCGGCATTGTCTTCAAGCGCGTTGATGGTGTAGGGCCCGTATTCGGCCAGATAGCCTTCCCAGAAATCATCGCTGAGGGCCGTGCGCTGCACATTTGCGGAAAATTGAACGGGGTATACCAGAAAACGGCGGTCCTCCCGCGAGCGCAGGCGGCATTGCGCGTATTCATGGTTGCCCGGCGCGGCGAAGGTCGCCAGATCGTCGGGTTTTTGATTCTGGATCATGCGCCAGGTGTCGGGGACGCTGAAGGAGGCGTGAGTTTTCGTATCTTCCCATACAGCGCGCACCTCGGCCCCGGCTGACAGAGCGGTCAGGGATAGGGCGGCGGTGAGAGAAAGTAAAAACAATGCGCGCATGAAAGCCTCTTCTACGATCCGTCCATCATGCCGGAAAATAGTTAAAAGGTGGTTAATAAAATTTACGGAAGAGGGAGATAGATAGTAAAAATCAATGGAAAATGACCTGATTTTGCAGCAGAAAATTCGATACGATCTGGATCGTTTCTATTTATTTCATCCCTTGGGCAAAGCCGAATGGGCGGGTTTGATCTTTTGGCGAAGTATTTTTAGAGTTTTCGGAAGCGGTTAGGTAGATATGATTGATCTTTCCGTCCGTTTCAAGAATAGAAACGCATTGCTCCCTGGGCTGGCCGCTCTGGCGAAAACCGATCACGGGACGGATGCTTTCAATCTCTGGGAAACGCTCTGCCGGTATGTGGTTTCTGCGTTTTGATTTTGTCATGATAATCCCCGTATACTCTTTCCTTAATTATGAAATAACATAATTGTGTTCCAGGCGTCAATTTAAAATCACGTATTTATCCATCCAGTGAGATCGTGCTTATATTGCCTTAGACGCTCAAGATAGTATTCTCAGGCATTTGAAGGATCCCTCCATCTTTATAAGCCGCACGATAGGATTTTTCAAAGGCGGGCACGGACATGGGGACAAGAAGAGAGTGTGCAGCGGATTTGTGAATTTTTAATTCGTTCCCGGGGTTTTCAATTTTTACACATGTGTATGAAGCTTCTAGGCCGCATTTGTTAAGAGCCTTTGTTTGTGTAGGGCTCGGTCTTTGCCACCCCGAAATAGGTCTGCAAATAGTGATGGATTCTTGAGCGAACTTGGCCTCTACATTGAATTTAGCCATCACTGTCATAGAGTGTTCCTTTTTTATTAATGATCTTCCTCTCCTAGAGCTGGAAAAGGATTGTGTCAACTAAAATAAATTATGACCAAAATCCCATGAGGGCGCGGGTTTCCTTTATGGTGGCCTCCGCAAGGCTATTGGCCTTCTCGTTCCCGCGTTTCAGGATACGGTCGATTTCGCCCGGATCTTTCATCAGTTCGGCCATGCGCTTCGTGATGGGGGCGAGCTTTTCCACGGAAATATCCACCAATCCCTGCTTTAACACCGAGAATTGCGCGCCGCCGAATTGTGTCAGAACGGCCTCCATCGGTTGCTCCGCCAACGCGGCGTAGATGGTGAGGAGATTTTCCGCCTCGGGGCGGCCTTTCATCTCTTCCTTTGAGGCCGGCACGGGCAGGGTATCGGTCTTGGCCTTGCGGAATTTCTGGGCGATGGCGTCCGCGTTGTCGGTCAGGTTGATGCGGCTGTAATCGGATTCGTCCGATTTGCTCATCTTCTTTGTCCCATCGCGCAGGGACATGACGCGGGTCGCCGCGCCGGTGATGACCGGTTCGGGCAGGGGGAAGAATTCCTCTTTATATTTATGATTGAAGGTGCCCGCGATTTCACGCGCCAGCTCCAGATGCTGCTTCTGGTCGTCGCCCACGGGGACATGGGTGGCCTTGTAAACCAGGATATCCGCCGCCATCAGCACCGGATAGGCGAACAGGCCCAGCCCCGCGCGCTCGGAATTCTTTCCGGCCTTGTCCTTGAACTGGGTCATGCGTTCCAGCTTGCCCAGCTGCGCGATGGTGGAAAACAGCCACATCAGTTCCGAATGCGCGGAAATCGCAGATTGCACGAAAATCGCGGATTTGGAGGGATCTATCCCGCCCGCGATATAGGCCGCCGCCGTTTCACGCGTGGCCTGCGCCAGTGCGGCAGAATCGTAGGGCATTGTGATCGCGTGCAGATCCACCACGCCATACAGGCATTCCGCGCCGGGTTCATCCTGAAACGCGACCCAGTTTTTCAGCGCCCCCAAATAATTGCCCAATTGCAGGCGGTTGGTGGGTTGCATACAGGAGAGAATGCGTTTCATGGGTGGTCCTTAATTTATTGTAGCCTCTAGGGTTCGTGGGCATGACCATAAAGCAGTTGAGGGCTTCCTATCCATGAATTTTTTGCCGCGCCCGCATAATTTCTATAATAAATATTGCAAATAAAGATCATTTTGTGTACGTTTTATTCAAATTTGAAAATGCAGAGGGATTGTAAAATGAAAGATTGGCTTCACTTTATCGGAGGGGAGTATTCTGAGGGTGTAGAAACCATCAAAGCGGATCTTCGCTATGCATTTCGAGAAGCAAGCCTGCAAGCCAAAATTACGGGGTGTAGGCTCGCGGCAGCAGGGGAGTTGGCGCTGGGGGCTGGGTTTTCTTGCGCTAGCGGCGTAGGCTTTGTGGATTGGGCTCATAAAGATCAGCCTGTCATGGGTGCGATTGCGGTGGGCGCGTTGACTATGGCGATCGGATCCGGTTTAGCCGCTGCGAAATCAATTCAAAAGGCCAACGGGTTTTCAGACCAATATAAGGAAAAGTATGGCACAGAATCTGCCCCCGAACATCTGGAGCTTAGGCCCCTGGAGAGGGGAGAAGACCAGTTCGTGCCCGATCAGTACATAGAGTTTGTAAAGCGGAATCAGACTCTTGTTTATGAAGAACATGCTCCTCTGAACAGCTTCTAGACCTTTCGTTTGGTCAGGTAGGCTTTCAGCTCGCTGGCCTTGAGCGTTCCGGTGGCAAAAATAGCGCCCGCGTAGAGAGCGAGCCCCCCGGCCACGAGCACGCTCAGTGCCGCAATCTCTCCAAATGAGCCCATGCCCCGCCAGCCGTCCAGAGCGATATTGGCCCCGTATAGAGCCGCGCCCATGATAGCGGTGCTGAGAATGATGCGGGGCAGGGCGAAGCGGAACCGTTCATCGAATCCCGTGGAGGGGCTCCCCCGCAGGAGGCGCGCCAGAAGAGCAATCTGAAGCCAGCCCACAATCCCCGTGGCCAGCGCAATCCCGGCCACGCCCATGAACTGGACGAGAATCAGCGCGAGGCCGATATTGGCCAGTGTCACCGCGATCGAGATTTTCACCGGCGTCATGGTGTCCTGCCGCGACCAGAAAGCGGTGGAGTAGACCTTCACCGCGATATAGGCCGGCAGGCCGATGGCGTAGCCCTGCAGAACCCGCGCCGTGGCGTGGGCGTCTTGCGCGTCGAACGCGCCGCGCTCGAACAGAACGCTGATGATGGGGTTGGCCAGGATCAAAAGGGCGAGTGCGGCGGGCAGGCCCAGGAACAGCGTGACTTCGAGCGCGCGGTTGAACAGGCTGCGGGCCTCGGCCTCGTTGCCGGACCCGACCGCGCGGGACAGCATGGGGAGCAGGGCGGTGCCCACGGCGATTCCCACGGTGCTCAGCGGAAGCTGGTTCAGGCGGTCCGCGTAATACAGGTACGATATGGACCCGACCGGCAGGAACGAGCCGATAATCATATCGGCGAACAGATTGATCTGCATCACGCCCGCGCCCATGACGCCCGGCCCCATCAGGCGGAAAAGCTTTTTGGTGCGGATATCCAGCCGGGGACGGAGCAGGGGCAGGGTTATTTTTTCACGCCTTATATAGAGGTAAAGCAGGCCGAACTGGAGAATGCCCGCGATCAGGACGCCCCAAGCCAGCGCGTGCGCGGCGGTATGGAACTTCCACGCGACCAGCAGCACGCCGATGAGGGCAAGATTGAAGAGAATCGGCGCGGCGGCAAAGGGTACGAAGCGCCCGTGGGCGTTGAGCACGCCGCCCAGAAGCGCCGCCACGGACATCATCAGCAGATAGGGAAATGTGATGCGCGAGAGCGAAACCGCGAGGTTGTAACGCTCCGGATCGTCCGAAAAGCCCGGCGCAATGAGCATGATGACCACCGGCATGGCGATCATGATGACGATCGTGAAGGCCAGCAGGCCCCAGAACATCATGACCATGGCGTTGCCTGCGAAGGAATCGGCGCTTTCGCGCCCCTCTTTTTCCATGGCCTCGGAATAGAGGGGGACAAAGGAGACGCTGAACGCACCTTCCGCCGTGATTCGGCGGAAGAAGTTGGGCAGCTTCAGGGCGACAAAGAACGCGTCGGCGATGGGTCCAGCCCCGAGAATGGCGGCCGTCATGATGTCGCGGATAAATCCGGCCACGCGGGAAACGGCGGTCAGGCCGCCGACGGTGGCCATGGCTTTGAGAAGGCTCATAAAGTGGTTTTAGCCCTGAACGGCGAGAGAGGCAAAGGGTAAGTGGGGAGGACGGGCGGTTAAATTGACATTTGTTATGTATTATTTTAGGATGTGTATCATTTTAAAAAGCAGGTGCGGCATGGATAATCAATTTTATAAAAATCTGGATGAAACCCTCTTCGAGGAGAAAGGCGCTTTCAACAAGGCGGTTGGTCTTGTTGATCAAGAAATAAAAACGGGAGGGTTCGAGGAAAAGCCGGATCTTGCCTGGCAAGAGAAAAAATACAAAATTCTCTATTTTTCGAATTCCGAACAAAAGGCGGTGGTGGAAAAGGTATTTTACTCAGGAAAACTTCAGGAGGTGATCATCGGCGATGAGTCAGCGGATCTTGTGTTCAGCTTCCGGAGAGAGGCCTTGGGATCGGGCAATGTGGATCTTTCTGCATCGGGAAGAAAAGGAAAACTCTCCCAGGCAGAAGAAATAGGATTGCTGGGAACACGCCGGGGACACATGAAAAAATTCATCATCAACAACAAAGATGTATTGGGCTTTTGATCTCTTTGATGTTCTGGGGAAACGCAGTCTCCTCTGTTGGCTCAGAGAATGACAGTTTTTCAAGTATTGACAGAATTTCTTGCGCTTTGTTATAAGGAGCATGAATTTAATCCTGAGAGGCCCTTGCCCATGAGCACCGTTTTTCTGATCCTGAAGGATTTGCCTCCGCTTCGCTCTGAGGCTGAAAACCTGGTTGTGCACACTGCGCAAGCCTTACAGGAAAAATTCACTGAAAACGCACATGTTAGAAGCAGTGTGGGACGGGAAGAGTTCGGAAAACACGCCGGATTCATCGAGGTTACGGGCGCAGACTCGGAAACTCTGGATCAGGATATCGGTAATATCGTTCAGGGCCATGAAGCGCGCCTGAGAAGCATCGAGAGCGCTTTCGGTTCTTAGAAGTGTGCAGCTCTGACAGGGATTTACCCCGTCTTAACCTCCACCTTTCCACCTTTCAGCGCCTCCGTCACGTTCTCCCGCGGGCCGTCCATGATGAGGCGTCCCTGATCGAGCAGGATAAGCCGGTCCACCATGGGCAAAAGCCCGTGGCGGTGGGTGATGAGGATCACCGTCATGTCCTTGGTATGCTCCGCCACATAGCGTTTAAAGGATTCTTCGGCCTGCACGTCCATGGCGTTGGTGGGCTCATCGCACAGAAGTATCCGGGGTTTGATCAGCATAGCCCGGGCGAGCGCGACAGCCTGCCGCTGGCCTCCGGAAAGCCCTTCGCCATGTTCGCCCACCGGCGCATCATAGCCCATGGGATGGCGGGCAATGAAGTCGTGAACTCCGGCGGCTTTTGAGGCGGCGAGAATCTCGGCGTCGGTGGCCTGCGGCTTTCCGGCCGAGATGTTGTCCCGGACGGAACCGGAGAACAACACCACGTCCTGCGCGATATAAGCGATGTGGCGGCGCAGATCCGCCGGGTCGACCTGGCGGTAATCCGTGTCGTCGGCCAGGATGCTCCCCTCGGAGGGTTCGTAGAGATTCATGATGAGGCGGGCCGTGGTGCTTTTGCCCGAGCCGATCCGGCCGATGATCCCGACCTTTTCGCCGGGACGGATGGTGAAGGACACGTTATCCAGAACAATGCGCTCCACCCCGGGATAAGAGAAGGAGACTTTTTCAAAAGCAATTTTTCCGGCCAGGTCGGGGCGGTGGAGAAATCTTTGGTGGGAGGGACGCTCGACCGGTTGGGACATGATTTTGTCCAGAGTCTTGAGCGCGCCTCCGGCTTGATGATAGCGCGTCATGAGGGCCGCGATCTGTCCGATAGGCGCGATGGCCCGGCCGCCGAGCATCACACAGGCGATCAGCGCCCCCGTGGTGAGGTCGCCATCGCGCACGAGATACATCCCCATCAGGATGACCAGAACGGCGGCGATTTGCTGCAGAAAGGTCGCGATATTCACGCCCAGGGCCGAGATGAAACGGGCGTGCTGTCCGTGCATCGCGTTTTCCGCCATGGCGCGGCCATAACGCGTGCGGAAGCGCCCATCGGCGCCCACGGCCTTGATCGATTCAAGTCCGTGGATCGTCTCCACCAGAAGGCTGTGCTTGGACTCGGCGCTCTTTACGGATTTGCGCACCGATTCCTTCAGGAACACCTGCAGGATAAATCCGATCACCACCACCGCCAGAATGAGGGCCAGAAGAAGAAATGCGATCCCGCCGCCGATCCGGTAGACGACAAAGAGGAAAAAGAGGGAAAAGGGCAGGTCCACAAGTCCGGTGATGGTCGCGGAGGTGAAAAACTCCCGCACGGAATCAAAATCCTTCAGCATATTGGCGAAAGCCCCGCTGGAGCGCGGACGGTTGACCAGCCGCATATTGAGAACCTGGTCATAGATCCGCCGTCCCGCGATAATATCCATACGCCGTCCGGCCAGGTCGATCAGGTAACCCCGCAACGTGCGCATTGTGAAGTCAAACACAAAGACCGTCAGCGCGCCGATCCCGAGTACCCAGCCTGTTTCGATGGCGTTGTTGGGAATGACCCGATCGTAGACATTCATGATA
>JAIOYC010000027.1 GCA_021741325.1 Alphaproteobacteria bacterium | reverse complement strand
GATCCCGCAGCCCCACCCATGATTTATAAAGCCCGCCAAGGCGGCTGCGAATCTTGCGCGGGGCAGGGATATAAGGGCCGGATCGCGGTCGCCGAGGTTTTGCTGTTTGACGAGGATCTGGACGAGGTCGTCGCGAAAAATGAGACGCGGGCGGAATTAAAGGCGATGGCGGCGAAAAAAGGCTTCAAAACAATGCGGGACGATGGCATCCTGAAAGTGCTTGAAGGGATCACCGACCTTGAAGCTCTTGCCCGGGTTGTCGATATTTATAAATAAAATACCCTCATCAACATACAGCAGGCGAGCATCCGTATGGAGCGCTATAAGTACAAGGCTATCAATGAGCGGGGCCGGATCGTCAGGGGGGCTATTTCGGCCGCCGGCGAGGCAAATCTTTACCAGCAGCTTCAGACCGCGGGGCTGGAGCTAGTAGATTGCCGCCTTTTAACGAGCCGAAAGGGTCTGTCCCTGGGCGGGCTGAGTTTAAAGCGCATTAAAATTCGCGACCTTATCCAGTTTTTCGTTCATATGGAACAAATGCAAAATGCGGGTGTGCCTTTGCTGGACGCTCTGGCGGATGTACGGGATACAACGGAAAATAATCGTTTGCGGGACATTATGAGCGAGATTCATCGCGATGTGTCCGACGGGGCTTCTCTTTCCGAGGCGATGAAGAAGCATTCTAAAATATTTAACAATCTCCACACATCCCTGATTAAGGCCGGGGAAGAGACCGGAGACCTTACGGCTATTTACGTACAGCTTGTCAAATACATGAAGTGGGTTGATGAGATGCAATCCAAGGTGCGTAAAGCGACGCGTTATCCTCTGATCGTTACGATGGTGGTGATTGTAACCATTGTGGTCATGATGGGATTCGTGGTTCCGCAGATTGTGGGTTTCTTGAAAAACCTGGATCAGGATCTTTCAATTTTCACGACTTCCCTGATGGCGACATCGGAATTTTTTCAAAAATACTGGATGTGGGTGCTGGGGACACCCGTGGCTCTGGTGGTGATTTTGAAGATTCTCAAGCGCCTTTCCGACAATGTCGCCTACAAGCTTGATTCCTGGCTTCTGATGATGCCGGTGGTGGGGCCATTAATTCGTAAAATTTCCATTGCGCGTTATGCCCAGACTTTTGGCGCTCTCTTTTCGAGCGGGATTGATGTCATCAGCGCCCTTAAAGCCGCCCGCCTTACGGTCAGCAACCGCGCCCTTCTTGAGGCGTTGGAATCGGTTGAGCGCTACGTGCAATCCGGAAGTCCCCTCTCGGACGCCTTCAACACCAGCGGAGAGTTTCCCAGTATGGTGGTGCGGATGCTTCGGATCGGGGAGGGGTCGGGCAATCTTTCGCAGGTTCTGGATCAGGTTGCGGAATTTTATACGCGGGATGTGGATGAAGCCATCCAGGGTTTAATCACCATGATCGAGCCGGCCCTTACCGGAATTCTGGGCGGAATGATATTGTGGATTGCCGCAGCCGTTTTTGGTCCGATATACTCGATGTTGGATACTATCGAATTTTAATTTTGCTTTGCTCTTCGGATTTCCATGTCCTTTCTTTTTTCTCCCAAGCGCACTGTGCTTCTTATCGCTGACGAGGCGCTGCATATTTATGCGCACAGCGCCAAGGGCATGAGACTGATTGAGGTTACCCCCTGGGATTCTCCGGATTTCGTGCGCAGTGTCGCGGGCGTGATCTCCAAGGAATGCGGCGGGCGCTCCATCCTTATTTTGAATGATATGGTGGAGCAGCACTATCGAAAGGAAAAAGTGCCCCGCGGCGGCGTCGGTTTCTTCGACCGCGCAACGATCATGAACAGAAAGCTGAAGATGGCTTTCCCGGCCTATAATATTCGGGCGTCTTTGATTTTGAAGGAAAAAATGAAAGCCACAGGCCGGGCTCCTTTGTCGGATATTTATATTTTCGTGGCCGTGCCGGAATCCGAGCAATTTCGCAAGACGATGGCGGCGGCCCGCCAGTCTCTGGCACCCTTGTCTGGTTTTTGCCTTTTGCCTGTAGAATCGGCGGACATGGTTCAGGCCTTGTCCGCCAAGCTTGCGAAGGGCCGCACGAAAAAAGCCCAATGGTCGGTTCTTGTCGCGCATCATAAGGCGGGCGGCTTGCGGCAGATCGTCACGAAAAACGGGGATCTTGCACTGACGAGGATGACTCCTCTGCAGCCTGATCTGATCGGCGAGGCGTGGGCCAGGCACGTCACCCAGGAATTCAAGGCCACCATGAGCTATCTGGCCCGCTTCGGTTATCAGCCGGAGGATGGCCTGGATGTGATCGCCATCACGGAACCTTCCTCGGGCGAGGCGCTTGAAACGCTGCTTCAGCAAGAATGTACTTACAACACCCTGACCACTCAGGAGGCCGGGCGCCTTTTGGGGCTCTCAGTGGCACCGGAAAATGCCCTGAAACAATATGCGGATCCGTTACATGCCGCCTGGGCCGCGCGGAAATCGTCGTTTACCCTGCCGATGAAATCGGCCGTAATCGACCAGATCTCAAAGCCCCGGAAGGCATCAGCATTTATTTCTTTGATTCTTTTGGGATTTGCGGCATTTCTCGGTTACCAGGCTTTTACGGGCTTCCAGAGGATCGTTGAGATCGAAAGCGAGTCCGATGGGCTTCGCTCACAGCAATCACAGCTGGATGTGCAGTATCAAAAAGAGCTTAAGCGCAAGGAAGCTCTGGGATTTGATGTAAATCTTATCCAGAACTCGATTATCGTTCATGATACCTTGGAGCGCGAGCGGATCGATGTTCTGGGCATTTTGTCCAAAACCGGCCAGGCTCTGGGACAGGATTTACGGTTCGATCGAATTACCATTGAAAAAGTCTCCCCTCCGGTCCAAAGCAAGTCCGCAGCGCGGGCGAAGAAGGGGGCTAAGAACAAGACCCCGGAACCCAAGGCGCCTGATTTTGCCGTCTCCATGCACATGACCTATCCGTCGACCATTGATATAGACAAGGGGAACCAGGAAGTGCGGGATCTTCGTGACCGCCTTCAGGCGCTCATGCCCGGATTGAAAGTAGAAGTGACGAAATTTCTAAAGGATTATGAGTATATTGAAGAGCTGGTTGTTCAATCGGGCAATTTCAAAGATAAGGCTGTTCAACAGGATTTCATCGCCGAAATCAGGATTACCGGGGGAGGGGCGCCATGATCAGGATCCTTGGAGTACGCCGTGTTCTTCTTTTCCTGGTGTTGTTTTGCGTTAACGTGGCGCTGGGCGTGTTTGTGTATGCGTATACGATGCCTCAGCTGCTGAAAGACGAGCAGGGATTGCGTTCGCTCAAGGGTAAGATATCCACTCTGCAAACAGACATAGATCGCCTGCAGGTCGAATTCGGAGAGCTTGAAAATCAGAAGGGTATTTTTAAGGGGCTTCAAGATAAGGGGTTTTTTAGCGCACAAGGCCGCAGGCAGGCGGAGAAAGTTCTCCAAACCGCTCAGCAGCAGGCAGGACTTATTTCGGCAGTGGCGGAAATAGGAAAAGGGGTGGTTGAGGATAACGGAGAAGCCAAAAAAGCCTCACATAAGATTCTCCGGAGTCAGATAACCATCAAGGCGCAGGCTATTGATGATCTGGATGTGATCAATTATCTGACAGTGCTGGAAAGTATTTTTCCCGGCCATGTCAGTGTTCAACGCTTTCATCTCATGCGCAGAATTGATTTAACGGGAGAAGTTTTAAAGTCCATCACGGCCGGTGAAAATCCCGCTTTGGTGGAGGCCGATATTGTCCTGGTCTGGCGGACGCTTATTCCAGCCTCTGAGATCATCAACCCGGAAGAGGTAAGGCTTTGAAGGGTAAAGAAAAAATAGCGCACTGGATTTTACGTGTTTCAGGCATTCTGCTTGTTGTCGGATTTTTATGTGTTTTTTCCCCTGCTTTCGCGCAGGAAGAAAATACGCCGGTTTCTCCCGTGGCGCCTCCCGCGGTGAACGCTGAATCCGAAGAAAATGGAGTTTTGCCTCAGACATCTCTTCTTTTTACCTATTGGGAGCATCAAGCTTTGCTGGATGCAAAAAGCACGCGGGGGGCTGTCCGGACGCGCTCACAAGAAGACCCGGGGGCGGCACAGACCCCGGGTTCCTCAAAGGAAACCCCGGAGCCTGCTCCGCCCCCCCAACCCACGATAACGGACCGGGAGATTGCTTTGGGAGGAATTGCCTATACATCTGCGAAGGAATGGACGATCTGGCTCAACGGGCACCGGATTACGCCCAAGGCTATTCCGCACGAGATTCGGGATATCAAGGTTTATAAGGAATATATAGAGCTCAAATGGTTTGATGAAATCACGAACCGCATTTTTCCCATCCGCTTGCGTCCCCATCAGAGATTCAGCCTGGATTCAAAGGTCTTTCTGCCGGGCTAGCCGGGGCCTGGATGAGGTTGAAGATTTTGAGTTTTCTTAACCTCGTGTTATCCATTTCCGGTTCATGATAAAGTCCGGTGAGTGTCTTTTTCGGGACATTTTCCTTTTCTTGCTGCGTTTTCTCATAAATTTCCAATACGGACTCATGAAGGGATTTTCCATGACGCGCACAGGTCACGACACATTCAAAACCCGCAAAACCCTTACCGTCGAAGGCAAGGAGTACGACTATTTCAGCCTGACCGCAGCCGCGGCGAAAATCGGGGATATTTCCAGATTGCCGTATACGCTGAAGGTTCTGCTGGAAAATCTTTTGCGCTTTGAGGATGGCCGCTCGGTGACCACGGAGGATGTGCAGGCTTTGGCGACCTGGTTGAAAGATAAAAAATCCGATACGGAAATCGCATACCGTCCGGCACGCGTTTTGATGCAGGATTTTACCGGCGTACCCGCCGTTGTGGATCTGGCCGCGATGCGCGAGGCCATGACGGCCCTGGCGGGCGATGCGCAGAAGATCAATCCGCTGGTTCCCGTGGATCTGGTGATCGATCACTCGGTCATGGTGGACGAGTTCGGGAACGCGAAGGCGTTCCAGAAAAACGTTGAGATCGAATTTGAGAGAAATCACGAGCGCTATGCTTTCCTGCGCTGGGGCCAAAAGGCCTTCAAGAATTTCCGGGTCGTGCCTCCCGGCACGGGGATCTGTCACCAGGTCAATCTGGAATATCTCGCCCAGACCATCTGGGTGGACGAGGATGAATCAAATGCCGGCCGGCGCGTTGCCTATCCCGATACGCTGGTGGGGACGGATTCTCACACCACCATGGTCAACGGTCTGGCGGTTCTGGGCTGGGGCGTGGGGGGAATCGAGGCCGAAGCGGCCATGCTGGGGCAGCCTGTTTCCATGCTTATTCCCGAAGTCGTGGGATTTAAAATCACAGGAAAATGAAGGAAGGCACCACGGCGACAGACCTGGTTATGACGGTCATGCAGCTGCTGCGGGCGCGGGGCGTGGTTGGAAAATTCGTCGAATTCTTCGGAGCCGGGCTGGATAATCTGACACTGGCCGACCGGGCGACCATCGCTAACATGGCGCCGGAATACGGCGCGACCTGCGGATTTTTCCCGATAGATCAAGAAACCCTCAATTATCTCGCCTTTACAGGCCGCGATCCTCACAGGATCAAGCTGGTTGAACAATATGCCAAGGCTCAGGGCATGTGGAGGGATAGCAATTCGCCTGATCCTGTTTTCACGGATATCCTGGAGCTGGATTTGAGCGACGTCGAGCCATCACTGGCGGGGCCAAAGCGCCCGCAAGACAAGATTGCACTCTCCCACGCGGCGGGCGCGTTCAAGACGCATCTGGCGACATCGCTGGGCATAGATCCCAAGGGCGCCGAGGCGGAAATGCTTGAAGAAGGCGCGCCTGTGGATCCGGGGGAGACGGGCAACGGCATGAAAAAGGCGGTTCCGGTCGAAGGAACCGATTACAAGCTCCGTCACGGGGATGTGGTGATCGCGGCGATCACTAGCTGCACGAATACCTCCAATCCCTCTGTAATGGTGGCGGCGGGGCTGGTGGCCCGGAAGGCTCACGCGCTGGGCCTGACGATCAAGCCCTGGGTAAAAACATCTTTGGCGCCCGGCTCGCAGGTCGTCACGGAATATCTCGACAAGGCGGATCTGACGAAGGATCTGAATGCCATGGGCTTCAACCTGGTGGGGTATGGCTGCACAACATGCATCGGCAATTCAGGCCCCTTGCCCGGACCGATTGGCAAGGCGGTGGAGCTGGGAGACCTGAACGTCACAGCCGTTCTGTCCGGCAACAGAAATTTCGAGGGGCGCATTTCACCCCATGTGAAGTCGAATTATCTCGCTTCTCCTCCGCTTGTGGTGGCGTACGCCATTGCGGGCTCGATGAAGATTGATCTTCTCACCCAGCCTTTGGGGAAGGACCAGAAGGGGAACGATATTTTTCTGAAGGATATCTGGCCTAGCAACAAGGAAATTGCCGACACGGTAAAGACCTGCCTGACGCCGGCCATGTTCAAGGAGAGATACGCGGATGTCTTTAAGGGACCAAAGGAGTGGCAGGCGATCGGAGGCGGAAAATCCGAGAACAGCCAGACCTATGATTGGGATGACGCTTCAACCTATGTGAAGAGCCCTCCGTTCTTTACCGGCATGAACCGGATTCCCGGCGATGTCGGGGAAATCAAGGGCGCGCGCTTGCTGGCCCTGCTTTCGGATTCGGTGACGACGGACCATATTTCGCCCGCGGGCTCGATCCGGAAGGATTCCCCGGCCGGGAAATATCTGATCGCCCACGACGTCCAGCCTGTTGATTTCAACTCCTACGGGGCGCGGCGAGGCAATGATGAGATCATGACGCGGGGCACATTCGCGAATATTCGCATCAAAAATGAGATGCTGCCCGGCGTCGAGGGGGGATTTACAAAATATATCCCCGATGGCGAGCAGATGAGCATTTACGACGCAGCCATGAAATACAAACAGACCGGCACGCCGCTTCTGGTGATCGCCGGCAAGGAGTATGGAACGGGGTCGAGCCGCGACTGGGCCGCGAAGGGCACAAGACTTCTGGGCGTCAAGGCTGTCATTGCAGAGAGTTTTGAGCGCATTCACCGATCGAATCTGGTGGGCATGGGTGTCCTGCCCTTGCAGTTCAAGGACGGAATGACCCGTCAGTCGCTTGGCCTCCAGGGGGATGAAACATTCGATGTCGCGGGCATATCGGGACATCTAAAACCCCTGCAGAATATTGCTCTTACAATCCGTTATGCGGACGGGGCCGTTCGAACTGTCGATCTGCTTTGCCGGATTGATACGCTCGATGAGGTGGAATATTACCGCAACGGCGGAATCCTGCACTATGTTCTGCGAGGTCTGGCGGCGTAAGGAAATTTCCGGGGAGTATGGCCGCTCAGTCTAAAAGCCGGGCGGTCAGCTTTTCCGCCTGCAGGGTCAATTGATCAAAGGCCGGGGGTTCGGGTCGATAGGTGATTTTGAACCGTTCCTCCAGGCCGGAGATTTCCTTCTCCAGGAAGGAAAGCCGCTCTTGCCCCGCCGCGATCTGTTTTGCCATGAAGGATTCGGGAGGCAGTCCCCGCCGGCGCATTTTCTCCGTGTTGGCGCCGACGACAAAGGCCAGCTGTATTCCCTCCACAAAGGCCGCCGCCGCATTCAGGCAAGCGGATAAGGGAACCCCTGCGGGCGCTAATGAATTGATTGGAAATATAGAAAAACTGAAGGTCGTGTTGCGTCCAGCTTGACGCAGAACGATGCTGTTTTTCGCGCGTTCGGGTGAATAGTCAATAATCAGGGCGATGTTGCCTTCGTAAGCGATCTCAAGCGTTTTCCCGGTCTTTTCCAGCATGGTTCCGGCCAGCGTTATAGCCTCTTGATAAGAAGCGGGATGCTTGAAGGCGCATTTCTCGATCAGGTCAAGGAGGAGATGGTGATCGCCATCGCGCCATACCGGAAGTCCTTTGTGGTATACCGCTAGCCAGCGGCGATGATTATAGGCGCGTTCATATTCGCTCTCGATCTGTTTCAGGAGGGGATTTCCCTTAAGGTTCTCCGGAAAATTTTCAGTGTCCTTATATTCCAGAATCTCCGCCGCGAGGCGAATGCAGGAATGCATGTTTTGCGCTCTGATGACAAGAGGTTCCTGCCCCTCCAGAGTCAGGGCAAGGCGGTTGCTCAGAGCCGTCAGCGGCGCCTCATTGGTTCCTCCGGATTCCGGGATGATGAATTTTTCACGTAAAAGGGAAGTTGTAAGCGATTTCATGGGACACATTCGAAAGAGAAAGCTGCCGGGACTCGTCAAGCAAGTCTAGCATTTCTCATCTCGCTCAAGCTAGGGTGCGCAAAGGCTTTCGTTCTGCAGTCCGTAAAGCGTGCGCAGGCTTTCCTGCAGGCGGTTTCCCAGGCCCAGTCGGCGGGGCAAGTCCCGCAGATAGGAGTCCATGCGCAGCGAATAGCGGGAGGAGCCGTTAAAGAGAAGACGTAGCGCTCCTTCCTCCGGGCCTTCACTGGGAAAGGGCGTGAGGGCGCCCAACTCCTGCGTGAGGGTCTGGATAAAATTTTCCATGTTTTTTTCCTGGATTTTTTGACTCTTTCCCATGAATGCCTCCCTTTTTTTGAAGGATAGGGCAGGGGGGTAAAGGGCAGATTAATTATGGATTTAATTTTAAATGATTGTTCTTCCGCCACGGAAATCCAGGCTTTCTTTGAATTACAGATTCTATGGGGTAGAGTGTCTCCTTAGGTTCCGAACGGAGACGCCATGCCCACGGAAGATCGCCGGATCTTTTTCAGCCACGAAGAGGTTTACAGGGCCCTGTATGCGCTGTGCATGAAGCGGGAGATCAAGGGGCCCCCGCCGGGGGAAATAAAATCAGTCCGTATCGGGGAGGGGAAATACGGGGCGGTTTTTTTACGCCTTGAAAATGAGAACAAGGGAATGGCGGAGACTCTCGAATACAGCCATGATTTTCTGGCCGCCGCGCTGATGCTGTTTTGCAGGGGGCAGCAAATTCCGTTGCCCCGGAACGCCCGAAAATCCGTCCTGGTTCAGGACGATACGGTTATTCTGCGGGTCGAGATGTAGGGGAAGAGGCCATGGCGGCGCGGCCAGGATTATAGAGTTCGAATATGTCGATGATTTCCATGATTCTCTCTATTTCGTGCCGGCAGCGCAGCGTGTGCTGTTTTGTGGCAACGGGATGGAAGATGCTGGAAGGTTCGAACATGTCCTCGGCATAGGGGATCGAAAGGAATATATATTTCCCCCGGAACAGGACAGCCGTGAGCGGGGATTTTCCAAAAACATCCGCGGCTTCGCCCAGTTCTTTCAGCAAGCGGTCGCCGATCAGCAGGGATGCGCTCTCGGGATGGTCTGAGAATATTTGAAAGCGGGTCACCAGCGGGCTATCGAATGTTGCCTGTACGCGTTGCAATTTTTTCCAGCGGGTTTTCTCCCATCGGTGCACCATGGTTTCATCAGCCGTGATGATGGTGTGACCTTCGATCGCGGCGCTTGGAATTTCCAAAAGAATAAGGAGCCCCTGGAAGACTGGCGGCGCCCGGCGTGATTTTTTCCATAGCCTGGCTTCGGAGAGCATCACTTTGACACCCTTATGAACCCCCATGAAGCAATCCTCGGCCTTGTAGATATCGTGAGGAGGCATTATGCCGGTTTTCCCCAGGATGGCGCTGCTGATGCCGCGCGCGGGGTGGAATGTCAAGCCGCCCAGCGCTTCTGCGATACGAGGCATGAAAAGGCGTTTATAATCTCGTAAATACGCCTTGGGCGGCAAAGAGGCCCACCAGCCCAAAAAGATCGGCAGCGCGAAAGACGCCAGGATGGACAAAAGAGCGGGAGCCAGACGCCCCTGCATAAGGAAGAGCCAGCCAAATGCGGCACCGCCCACCAAGGCGGAGAGAATTCCCACAATGGTTTTAAATTTTGTGCGTCCGTACGCCCGGCGCATATATTTCAGGCGCATGTCCTCGCCTTCGCGGATCAGGGAGTCGATCTTTGCCTGAAACTGCAGGTCGTCGCGTTTTTGAATATCGCGCGCGCCGCCTGAATTCAGAGTGACTGTAAAGCTTTGTGGCTTGTCGGATGTCATGCCGGCCATGCTATCATACAAGGGCGCGCGAAGGGTATGATTCTCAGGCGGCGGCCTGTCCCCGGTTGTGCGTTTTCACCATATCTTTAAGGGTTTCCAGGCAGGTGCAGCACTGGGGAGATTTTCCATCCGAGCAGGCGCCGTAGGTTTCCGAAACCGTAGAGCGGCCCGCCGCGTTTTCAAGATGGGCGCGGACTTTCTTGTCGCTGAAAGGATGGCAAAGGCAGATGATCATGGACGCGACCCTCTATGAAAATAGGAATGATTCTCACTGTTAATGATAACTATTATCATCAGTGGCAAAACTTGCAAGAAAAATATTGTGATTAATAAAATATTTACAAAAAGATCATTTTTATGGAACAATTAGATATAGAGCAAACCTCTCCTATAGAAAGAGGATGCCGGACACCGGAGAGAAAGGATGTTAGATGGCCGCAGAAAAGGCAGCTTTCAACATTATTAACCCCCATGCGATTGAAGACTACATCAAAGGCTTTGCTACGGACGGGGAATCCTTTGACGAGACTCTGTACGACTATTTAAACCTGGCACTTTCAAAGGCCCTGACGAAGGAGGAGGACCATGTCCGCCTTGTGGCGGAGCTTCCCTCCGACGCGCCGTCCTGGCTTCGGGAAAAGTGGAGCGATGCCACGTTTTATGAATTCACTCCGCAGCCCTCGCTTCATACGAAAATTTCCAGGGTTAAGGACTGGATCAGGGGCGCCCTCCAGCGCGGGGAAGGATGGATTCGCCGGACGGACGACAGGGGGCGCCCTCTCAAGCTGTTGAAGATAGGATCTTTGGAGCAGGCCCTGAAGGAAGCCGAGAAAGGCTCTCTTCCAGATTCCCAGGAATTTTTTGACGCCGAGATTCTAACCGGGGATATTCACACGGTGATGGCGTTCCCGGATGGGTATCGCTTTGTTCATCTCCTGAGCGAGGAGGCCCTAGACCGGGAGTCAAAGGAAATGGGACATTGCATCGGGCAGGGAACCTATGACAGTAGCCTGACGGCGAACAATCCCGGCTCGATGAAAGCTTATTATTCGTTGAGAGATTCGCAAAACAAGCCGCACATAACGTTGAGCTTGCATGTGAGCCAAAGACTCCTGATGTCCTGCAGGGGTAAGGAGAACAAGGCTCCCGTTGAAAAATATGTTCCCTATCTTGAAAAATTCATCCGCAAGAGCAATCTTTCTATCGACAGGAAATGGGCCGGCCTGACCAATCTTCTTTGGCACGAGGATAAATTATACGTGCTCGACAGGCTGCCCAGTGACATGATTCTGGAGGGTGATCTGGATTTGAGCGGAACAGGGGGCCTAGTTTTTCCGCGGAATTTAACAATCACGGGAGATTTGAGAATTCTTATGACCCATGTGCCTCTGTTGGTGCCGTGCATGAAAATCAAGGGCAAACTAATTCAGGAATACTGGAACAGTTTTGGGGAGGAGAGGGTCTATTATGAGCGGGAATACAGGGGATTTCCCGGACCCTTGAAATTTGAGCGATGGTATAAGGAAAATAGCCCCAGCGAAAAAAATCTCCATCGGCTGAATGGTCCAGCCGTGATCGAGTACAGCGCGGGCACCGGTATCCCTATCATTGAGAGATGGTATCTGAACGGCGTTCAGCACAGGGAAGACGGCCCGGCGGTTATTTGCCGGGATTCCATCACGGGCAGAGTCACGGAAGGACGATGGTTTGAAAAAGGTGTTCCGATTCAGAAAACCCTGAATTAGGGGCTTATGCTTCCTGGTCCAAGGGGCTTTCTGAATTGAGCTGGATATAGTTCTGGATGCCCATCTGTTCGATCATCTGGAGTTGCGTTTCTAGATAATCGACATGATGTTCCTCGTCCTTCAGGATCGTTTGGAACAGGTCGCGGGAGACAAAATCCTTTATGGATTCGGCATAAAAAACCGCCTCTTTGTAAGCGGCCACGCCGTCCAGTTCCAGCTTCAGGTCGCATTCGAGGACTTCTTTGACGTCTTCTCCAATCAGCAGCTTGCCGAGTTCCTGCAGATTGGGCAGGCCGTCCAGAAACAGGATTCTTTTAATGAGCGCGTCGGCATGGTGCATTTCCTCGATGGATTCCTTGTACTCGTGCTTGGCGAGTTTCGTGATTCCCCAGTTCTCCAGCATGCGCGCGTGGAGGAAATACTGGTTTACGGCCGTTAGCTCTTTCTTGAGCGCCTCGTTCAGGTGCTGCAGTATTTTCTTGTCGCCTTTCATGGGGAGTTCTCCTTTGTGTTATATGAGCGCGCGCTTCAAAATCGAATCGATGTGCTTTGTGTAATTCTTATAGTCGAAGATAGATTGCAGTTTGGATTTGTCCAGTTTTTCCGTGACCTCCCCGTCGGCCAGCAGGGCGTCCATGAAGCTCAATGAGCCCCGGCTTTCCCAGACTTTCATGGCGTTGCGCTGGACCATTCTATAGGAATCCTCGCGGCTGACATCCGCCTGGGTCAGGGCCAGCATCACGCCTTGGGAGAAGATGAGACCGCCCGTTTTTTCCAGATTGTCTTTCATCGTGTCGGGATAGATCAGGAGATTTTCGACGATGCCCGTAAGGCGTACGAGGGAGAAATCGAGGGTAACGCACGCATCGGGCGCGATGTTGCGCTCCACGGAGGAATGCGAGATATCCCGCTCATGCCAGAGCGTCACATTCTCCATGGCGGGGATCACCATGGAGCGCACGAGGCGGGCCAGCCCGGTCAGATTTTCACTGAGCACGGGATTGCGCTTGTGCGGCATGGCGGAGGAGCCCTTCTGGCCCTGGGAGAAGAACTCTTCCGCTTCGCGCACTTCAGTGCGTTGCAAGTGCCGAATCTCGGTGGCCAGATTTTCCACGGAGGAAGCGATAATCCCCAAAACCGCGAAAAACATAGCGTGGCGGTCGCGGGGAATAACCTGCGTGGCCACGGTTTCCGGCTTCAGACCCATTTTCTGGGCGATATACGCCTCCACCTGGGGATTGACGGTCGCATATGTGCCCACCGCGCCGGACACCGTGCAGACGGCAATGTCTTCCCGCGCGGCCTTCAGGCGTTCTTTGGCGCGTTTAAAGGCGGCATAATGTCCCGCGAGCTTCATCCCGAATGTGGTCGGCTCGGCGTGGATACCATGGCTGCGCCCGATGCACAGGGTGGAAGCGTGTTCCAGGGCCTGTTTTTTCAACGCCCGCAGCAGTAAATCCAAATCTTTTAGCAGCAGGTCCGCCGCCTGCGTGAGCTGCACGGAAAAAGCCGTGTCGATGACGTCGGAGCTGGTCATGCCCTGATGCACGTATCGGGAATCCGGCCCCACGAATTCCGCGACCGAGGTCAGAAAGGCGATGACATCGTGCTTGACCTCGCGCTCAATCTCGTCGATGCGGGCCACATCGAAATTCCCTTTTTCCCGCAGGATTTTGGGAACGGACGCGGGAATAATGCCCAGTTCAGCCATTTTTTCGCAGGCGAGGGTTTCGATCTCGAGCCAGATCTTGAAGCGG
This sequence comes from Alphaproteobacteria bacterium, assembly GCA_021741325.1. Lineage (GTDB taxonomy): Bacteria > Pseudomonadota > Alphaproteobacteria > Micavibrionales > Micavibrionaceae > JAIOYC01. The sequence goes on along the minus strand of JAIOYC010000027.1, from coordinate 6,111 downwards.
TTTTGCGCTTCGAAGATTTCAGCCATTTCGGGTCTGGTATAGCGGGGTATCATGGGACCATGAGTTATCACCCTCTAATTCACGGATCAAGAGGCGCATGAAAATAATTGTTCTTTTTTTGTTCTTTCTGATTGACACGAGAACAAAAGAGGAATATTTTTTGAGGCAGAAGAGTTTTCCCCTTTGTGAACCATTTGCACCCGGCATGAATCTGTGCCAGAAAGAGAAGCATTCCATGAGCGTCACCCCATTGAAAAAAAGCAAGGATCAGGACATGAGCGCCGCCGCCCAGAAAAATTCCAAGAAATCTCCCCTCAATCCGGAAAAGCAAAAGGCGCTGGAGGCCGCATTGGGGCAGATTGAGCGAGCTTTTGGCAAAGGGTCCGTCATGCGGCTCAGCAGCGACGGGACCAAGCCCATGGAGGTCGAGGCCATTTCCACGGGGTCTTTGGGGCTTGATATAGGACTCGGCATTGGCGGATTGCCCCGGGGGCGGATCACTGAAATTTATGGCCCGGAGAGCTCGGGGAAGACGACGCTGGCTCTTCAGGTGATCGCCGAGGCCCAAAAGGCGGGCGGAACATGCGCCATTGTGGATGCGGAGCACGCGCTCGATCCCGGCTACGCTAAAAAACTGGGCGTTGATATTGATAATCTTTTGATCTCGCAGCCCGACGCGGGCGAGCAGGCTCTGGAGATCGCGGATACGCTGGTGCGTTCAGGGGCCGTGGATGTTCTGGTGGTTGATTCCGTGGCCGCGCTCGTTCCCAGGGCCGAACTGGAAGGCGAGATGGGCGATACCCATGTGGGCTTGCAGGCGCGCCTGATGTCGCAGGCCTTGCGCAAGCTCACGGGCTCGATCTCCAAATCGCGCTGCGTGGTGATCTTTATTAACCAGATCCGGATGAAAATCGGGGTTATGTTCGGCTCGCCGGAAACTACGACGGGCGGAAATGCGCTGAAGTTCTACTCTTCGGTGCGTCTCGATATCCGCCGCATTGGCGCTATCAAGAACAAGGAAGAAATCGTAGGAAACCAAACGCGGGTAAAAGTGGTCAAAAATAAAATGGCGCCGCCGTTCCGGCAGGTCGAGTTCGACATCATGTACGGAGAAGGAATTTCTAAAAACGGTGAAATTGTCGATCTGGGTGTGAACGGCAACATCGTCGAGAAATCCGGCGCGTGGTTTTCTTATAACGGACAGCGGATCGGGCAGGGCCGCGAAAACGCCAAGCAGTTCCTGCGCGACAATCCTGCTATTGCTTCGGAGATTGAGCAGAAAATCCGCCAGAATGGTGGGGTCGTGGCCGAGGCGATGCTGACGGGGCCGGAAAGTGCGGAAGAAGCGGCAGAGTCTGCCATCGCGGATACCGCCAATGATTAAACTCATATACGAATTTGGATAAATAGGATTCCTTGAAATTTTCCGCCCGGCTTGCCGCAGGGGAAAGCCAGGCGGGAATGGAAAATTTCCAGAAAGGAAATTTCCTATTCAGGAAATGCTTAATTTGAGAAATTTGAGAAAAAGGCAAGGGCGGGGCCTATGAAAATTCTGCTTCATTTTAGTGCTTGAGCAAAGCAAAGCTTTGGCTGTAGATAAACGTCATGACCGTTCGCGTACGCTTTGCCCCTTCGCCCACCGGATTCCTGCATGTCGGGAACGCCCGGACGGCGCTGATTACCTGGTTATGCGCGCGCCATTATGGCGGACATTTTCTCCTTCGCATTGATGATACGGATCACGAACGCTCCCGCCTGGAATGTGAGAAGGATATCGAAGAAAGCCTGATCTGGCTCGGCCTGTCCTGGGATGAGAAAACCAACCAGAAAGACCGTCTCGTGCGCTATGCGGTCCAGATCGAAAAACTCAAAGAGTCCGGGCGGATTTACGCCTGTTATGAAACGCCTGAAGAATTGGCCTTAAAGAGAAAAAGCCAGCTTTCGCGCGGGCTTCCGCCTCTCTATGATCGCACGGCGGTCCAGCTTACAGACGCGCAAAAAGAAAAATATGAAGCGGAGGGGTGCATTCCCCACTGGCGTTTTTTACTCGAGGATAAATCGATTGGCTGGGACGATAAAATACGCGGTCCCGTGCGTTTTGAAAAAGGCAGCATGTCAGACCCCGTGGTTATCCGGGAGGATGGCAGTCCGCTGTATCATCTCTGTTCTGTCATCGACGATGTGGATTACGACATCACGCATATTCTTCGCGGCGAGGATCATGTCTCCAACACGGCCACCCATATCCAGATGTTCGAGGCTCTTGGCGCAACACCGCCCGTTTTTGCCCATCTGCCCCTGATCTCAGACAAGGAGGGTGCCAAGCTCTCCAAGCGCTTGGGCTCGCTTGGCATACGGGATCTGCGGGACACCGAAAAGCTTGAGCCCATGGCGGTGGTTAGCCTTCTGGCAAGGCTGGGCACCTCCGATCCGATCGAGGCGTTCACCGATATAGATCCGCTGATCGCCGGTTTTGATTTTTCCAAATTTTCCCGCTCGACCCCCAAATTCGATCCGGACGAGATGGTGCGCCTGAACGCCAAGGTTTTGCACGCCACGCCCTTTGAAGAGGTGAATGTGCGGCTGGCGCAGATGGGCTTGCCAGATCTGGATGAGGAATTCTGGCTGACCGTGCGCGCCAATCTCGAGCGCCTGGGCGATATCACGGAATGGTGGCGCGTGGCGCGCGGCGCGGTCACGCCGCTCATCGAGGACGCCGATTTTATCGCCGCCGCGCAGGATCTCCTGCCACCCGCCCCGTGGAGCCGCGATACGTGGACCCAATGGGCCAACGCCGTGAAGGAGAAGACGGGCCGCAAGGGCAAGGCGCTCTTTATGCCGCTACGCCTCGCGCTGACGGGCATGGAGCACGGGCCGGAGCTTTCCGATCTGCTGCTTCTCATAGGCCCCGAGACCGCGCGGGAGCGCCTTTCGGTCCGCAAGGCGGCATGACGGTGCCTTGCACGCGCGCAGAGCAATTTGATCATGATTCAAACTTCTAAAAGCCCGGTGATTATCCTCGTGCGCCCGCAAATGGGGGAGAATATTGGCGCGGCGGCCCGGGCCATGCTGAATTTCGGCCTGACCGATCTGCGCATTGTCGCCCCGCGCGACGGATGGCCCAACCAGGCCGCTATCGATATGGCGGCGGGCGCTCTAGAGCGTATGGAAGCGAGAATTTTTGAAACCCTTCCCGAAGCACTGGCGGATTGCCATTATGTTTACGGCACGACCGCCCGGATGCGCGATATGGCCAAACCGGTTTTTCTGCCCCGCCAGGCCATTCCGGATTCTCGGGCGCGGGCGCAAGAGGCGCAGAAAACAGCCTTCGTCTTTGGGCCGGAGCGCGCGGGCCTGACCAACGACGATCTCAGCCTGTGCCATGCCGCGCTCACCATTCCGGTCAATCCGGAGTTCCCGTCCATCAACCTGGCGCAGGCCGTTCTGGCCGTGGGGTATGAATGGTCCTGCGAGACGGAATCAGAGAATTTTAAAGCCTTTATCCCGCCACAAGATGTTCAAGCTCCGGCGTCCCATGCACAGCTTGAAAATCTCTTCAGCCGCCTGGAATCTGCGCTGGATCAGGGCGCGTTTTTTCGGTCGGAAGATTTGCGTCCGACCATGCGGAGATCCTTGCGCAATATGCTCTTGAGGATGGGGCTGTCGGCGCAGGACGTGCAGACGTTTCATGGAATTATTAAAGCTTTGGCCGGCGTTCAAAAACGGGGGCTTGAATAATATTGTCAAGATTGAAGATGTTCGCGCAAAGCCGACAAAGGAAAACCGTGTCCAGGCGCTCAAGGTTGCGTATGCCGGATCGTGGGAACGTAACCTGTTTCTCTTTTTATCAAAGAGGGTGGCGTTCGAAAGCAAATAAAAGAAGCGGCTCCTTGATTGTGGAGCGGGTTTTTTTTACCAGAGCCTGGAGAGTTACCTGTGCGCTTTCCTTATAGAATGAGGATAGAAAGCCCTGTACTTTCTGAGGTTCCAGATTTTCCCAATCCGGTTTCGAAGATCCTATGGCGTCAAGGGCAGCAGCATCGAACCGACCTTTTGCGAAATATTCCATCATTTTCGGTGAGAGGGTGGAGATAGTTTTTCCTTCTCCTTCGGACCATTCATTCATGTAGAGGATTTCTGTGGAAGCCATGTATATTCCTATCTGTACATCTATATAATACGGAAACCATATACATTTTTTCTAATCTGTCAACTAATCCGCTCAATAAACCCGAGCTTTAGGCGGGACGGCTTCGACATCATCCGTGAGGGTATGCAGGATAACGGGGCGGTACCCGATCTCGGTCCGGCCGTCTTCGTTCAGGCGGATGAGCGTGTGCTTCATCCAGTTTTGATCATCCCGCTCGGGGTAATCCTCCCGGGCGTGGGCGCCGCGCGATTCCTGGCGGTTGGCGCAGGAATGCAGGGAGACAACGGCCTGCGCCAGAAGATTGTCGAGCTCCAGGGTTTCCACCAGATCCGTATTGAAAATCATGGAGCGGTCGGTGACGCACAGATCCGCACGGGCCTGATAGCAGGCATCGATCTTGGCCACGCCTTCGTCCAGAACATCGCCGGTGCGGAACACCGCGGCATGATCCTGCATGGTGCGCTGCATCTGGTCGCGCAACACGGCGGTCGTGGTGGATCCTTTGGCGAAGCGAAGCCGGTCCAGGCGCGCCAAAGATTTGGAACCGTCATCGCTTTGCATGGGCCTGTGCGGCGCGCCAGGGCGTACAGTCTCCGCGGCGCGGATGGCGGCGGCGCGGCCGAACACGACCAGGTCAAGAAGCGAGTTGGAGCCCAGCCGGTTCGCGCCGTGAACGGAGACGCACGCGGCCTCCCCGATGGCCATGAGGCCCGGCACAACGGCGTTGGGGTCCTTGCGCGTGGGGCTGATGACCTCGGTCATGAAATTGGTCGGTATACCGCCCATATTGTAGTGGCAGGTGGGCAGGACGGGAATCGGTTCACGCGTCACGTCGACGCCCGCGAAAATTCGGGCGCTTTCCGCGATTCCGGGAAGGCGGGAGTGGATTATATCCGGGTCAAGATGCATCAGATTGAGGTGAATATGATCCTTCTTTGACCCGACGCCGCGTCCCTCGCGGATCTCGAGCGTCATCGCGCGGGAGACCACGTCCCGGCTGGCGAGATCCTTGGCGGAGGGGGCATAGCGCTCCATGAAGCGCTCTCCCTCGGAATTGGTTAGATACCCGCCTTCGCCCCGTACGCCTTCGGTGATGAGGCACCCCGCCCCGTAGATACCCGTGGGATGAAACTGGATGAATTCCATGTCCTGAAGCGGAAGGCCGGCGCGCAGAACCATGCCGCCCCCGTCGCCCGTGCAGGTGTGCGCCGAGGTACAGGAGAAGTAGGTGCGGCCATATCCGCCCGTGGCCAGAATGGTCTGATGCGCGCGGAACCTGTGGATCGTGCCGTCATCCAGATTCCACGCCATGACGCCAAGGCACTGGCCGTCATCGGACATGATGAGATCCAGGGCGAAATATTCAATAAAAAATTCGGCGCGGTGCTTCAAAGCCTGAGAGTAAAGCGTGTGCAGGATGGCGTGACCCGTACGGTCGGCGGCGGCGCAGGTGCGTTGCGCGGTGCCCTTGCCGTAGTGCGTCGTCATGCCGCCGAAGGCGCGCTGATAGATTTTCCCCTCCGCCGTGCGGGAGAAAGGTACGCCGTAATGCTCCAGCTCGATGATCGCGGGAATGGCCTCGCGGCACATGTATTCGATGGCGTCCTGATCGCCCAGCCAGTCCGATCCCTTGATGGTGTCATAGAAATGAAAGCGCCAGTCGTCTTCGCCCATATTGCCCAGCGCCGCGGAAATCCCGCCCTGCGCCGCGACAGTGTGGGAACGGGTTGGAAAAACCTTGGAGAGGATAGCGGTGCGCAGGCCCTTCTCGGCGCAGCCAAACCCGGCCCGCAGTCCGGCCCCGCCGGCCCCGACGACAATGACGTCATATTCGTGGTCAATGATCTTATAGGATTGGGTCATTGGATCAGGCTCCAGCCATAAGGGCAATTTTAAGAACGGCAAAGACGCAAGCCGTTCCGGCGCAAAGGAAGAAGAGTTCGATCCCGATGATTTTCGCG
>JAIOYC010000026.1 GCA_021741325.1 Alphaproteobacteria bacterium | reverse complement strand
CCCGCAGACCCTCATCCTGACGCAGGCGCAAACGGATCTTGCGCGGAGTCTCTTCCGGCGGGAGGTCTTCCATGGCCAAATCCCCCAGCACCGCCCGGCTGCCAGGCCCGCCGCCCTCATCCCCACCCAGATCTTCCAGCGCCAGGATCGTCCCCATAACCTCCACGGGCCGATCGGACTCTCCGGACAGGATGGGTGTGTGAACCAAATGGGTGCGGATCTGCCCCGCGCAAAACCCCAGCGCCGCCAGGAACAGAAAAAGGCTGAACACCCGCAAAGCCGGGTAAGAACGACTGGCGGCCAGCCCGGCAGCCGTCAGGATGAGAGGAAGAAACCCCAAAAGGAACGAGGGCTCAACGGGTAAGGCAAAATAAGTCCCGATCCCAATAGAGAGAAACACAGGGGCCCAGAGAAACAGGCGCGGCTTTTGCGCCGCGATCTCATCCCACAGAACCGCGCCCAAAGCGGAAAGCCTTGCGAAAGCATTCCCGCCTTCTCTTTCCGGCGCCAGCGCGGTCTGCGTGAAGGACATGGGCGATTTTTAACACAAAAGCCTTTTGGGACGAAGAGCCTTGCGCCGGGAATTCCTCTGAACTTATAAAGCCCTCTTGCAAAACCGCATCGCTTCTGTATCTTACGGAAAGATCCCAGGCCGACAGGATATGACCATGAGTATAAAAGACTTTTTTAAACTGACTCCTTCTGATAAGGCTCGTCCCCTTGTCAGCATTACGGTGGACCTCGATGCCAGAACCTACACAGAGGAAACCATCTGGACCCGCGGGAGTTGGCGGGGGCGTTTGGAACATAAGGACATTTCAATCTTTGAACATCAACCCAAGAGCAATTCCTTTCTGGTAAGGGAATTTCACAAGGTTCGCAAAGCCAGTCCGGATCTCACCGAGTTAAAAAATTGGAGATCCAAACCCGTTGAGATACCCGCCGATGACCAATCAGTCAGCAATGCCCGCCGCGCTCTGGGAGTGGAATTCAAGCTTACATAGATCCGTTTAGGACAATCCAAGGAGACAAACGTGGACTGCTCCTATAGAAATTTTGATTTTCAATCCAGCCCAACGATTGGACTATAGCCCTTGACCATCATCACGCGCTTTCCCCCCTCGCCCACCGGGTTCATGCATATCGGCACGGCCCGCACAGCCCTGTTCAACTGGCTGTATGCGAAACGCCACGGCGGCAAGATGCTGTTCCGGATCGAGGACACCGACCGCGCCCGCCATTCCGAGGAAGCCGTGGTCGCGCTCATCAATTCGATGACCTGGCTGGAGCTGGACTGGGACGGGGAGATCGTCTCCCAGTTCGAGCAGCGCGAGCGCCATGCCGACGTGGCCCGTGAACTGCTGGCCCAAGGGAAAGCGTATGAATGCTACTGCACGCCGGAAGAACTCGAAGCGATGCGCGAAAAGGCGCGGGCGGAGGGTCTGCCTACTTTCTACGACCGGCGCTGGCGCGAGCCTACCCAAACCCCGCCCGCCGGGATCAAGCCGGTCATCCGCATCAAGGCACCGCTGGAGGGAGAAAGCACCATCCACGACCGGGTGCAGGGCGACGTCACTGTGGCCAATGCCCAGCTTGACGATTTCATCCTCCTGCGCAGCGACGGCACACCGACCTACATGCTCTCCGTCGTGGTGGATGATCATGACATGGGCGTGACGCATGTCATCCGCGGCGACGATCATCTGAACAACGCCTTCCGGCAGAAGATCATCATCGACGCGATGGGCTGGTCCGTGCCGGTCTATGCGCATCTGCCCCTCATCCTGGGGCCGGACGGCACGAAAATGTCCAAGCGCCACGGCGCCGCCAGCGTGGAGGAATACCGGGACATGGGTTATCTGCCCGAAGCGTTGCGCAATTATCTCTTAAGGCTGGGCTGGAGCCACGGCGACGACGAGATCATCTCCGACGCGCAGGCAATGGAGTGGTTCGACCTGGAGCATATCGGGAAATCCCCCGCGCGGTTTGATTTCGACAAGCTGGCCAGCGTGAATGCGCATTATATGGCGCAGGCAGAGGATAAGCGCCTTCTGAGCCTTATCACCCCGTTCCTGCGGGAACATCATAAAGTTGAATTGTGCGATATATCGGAAGCCCGCCTGCTGGCCGGAATGGCGGAATTGAAAACCCGCGCGAAAACCCTTGCGCAGCTCGCCGACGAGGGCGCGTTCTACGCGAAGGCCGTCCCGCTGGATTTCGACGAGAAGGCCGCAGCCCTTCTGGATAAGGATACCCTCGCCGCGCTGCTGGAGATCTTGGAAACCCTTGAAAATTTTACCGCCGGGGCCCTTGAAACCGCCTGCAAGGCGGTCGCGGCCAGCCTGCACGGCGGAAAACTGGGCAAGGTCGCCATGCCCCTGCGCGCGGCACTGACCGGGCGAAGCGTGTCTCCCTCCATCTTCCACGCGGCCGAGATTTTGGGGAAGGATGAAAGCTGTAAACGCCTGAGCGTTGTAATTTCGGGATAAAGGTTTAGGACCAGTCTATTAGAGGCCGTATTCTTCTTTTAACTTTGAAATCTCCCCTTCAGAGATCTCGAAGGGGACAATATGATGAGGGTATTTGCTGTCAAGATGTTCTGACTTATGATCGACGCGCACACCTTTTTTCCTGGATAAATCAGAAAACTGCCAGAAATAGGAATGCTCTTCGTAATCCATATTTTTTACATACACATCGTTTTCAAGAAGCAATCCATCGGGATGGGTCCATGTGGAGAGAAAGTAACGAGCCTCGTGGCTGAGCCCTTGAAATTCCACGGTTTCTTTCTGCTGCAATTCTTTAAAGGCGATCCCTCTAAAAATATGAGAAATCTTGGAAAACGAATGCTCTTTCCCCTTCATAGCTTCCAGTGCAATTGCGACAAGATCTACAGGTTTATCAATTGACATGCTTTTCCTTTGGTTAAAATATTCTGGAAATTATCATGCGCCCGGCGCTCTGTCAATTAGAATATTCCTTGCCTGCCGCATCAAAACCCAGATGGCCAGTGCGCTACGCCGCATAAGGAAACTGAGGATAAGGGATTTTCCGATTCCGCCCCCCGTTGATATTGCACCGCAAAAGCCTTAGCCTTTCCCCAGCGATTCATAACACGAAAGCGGGGGATTATTATGGCCACAGAGAAAAGCGCAGCGCCCAAAGAGGTGCCCGGCAAGAGCTTCACGCTCACCGACAATCAGACCGGCAAGAGCGTTACCCTGCCCGTTCTGGACGGCACGGTGGGGCCTTCGGTCATCGATGTGCGCAATCTTTATGCGGAAACGGGTCATTTCACCTTCGACCCCAGCTTCACCGCCACGGGAAGCTGTAAATCCCGCCTGACCTATATCGACGGGGAAGAAGGCGTCCTGATGCACCGCGGCTACACAATCGAAGAACTGGCGGACAAAAGCGACTTCCTCGAAGTCGCTTTTCTGCTGCTGTACGGCGATCTGCCCAGCGCCGCAGAAAAGAAAAAATTCGAGAAGGACATCACCTATCACACCATGGTCCATGAACAGCTTCACCTGTTCTACCGGGGATTCCGCCGCGACGCGCACCCGATGGCCATCATGTGCGGCGTCGTTGCCGCGCTTTCGGCCTTCTATCATGACTCCCTGGATATCTGGGACCCGCGCCAACGCGAGATTTCGGCCCACCGGCTGATCGCAAAAATTCCGACCCTGGCGGCTATGACCTATAAGTACTCGCTCGGCCAGCCCTTCATGTACCCGCGCAACGATCTCTCCTTCTCGGAGAATTTCCTCTATATGTGCTTCGGCGTCCCCGCAGAGCCCTACAAGGTCAATCCCATCCTGGCCGAGGCGATAGACAAGATCTTCATCCTGCATGCGGATCACGAACAAAACGCATCCACCTCCACCGTGCGCCTCGCCGGTTCGTCGCAGGCCAACCCATTCGCCTGCGTCGCGTCGGGCATCGCGTGCCTCTGGGGCCCCAGCCACGGCGGCGCGAACCAGGAAGTTCTGGAGATGCTCGCCCAGATCGGATCGAAAGACCGCATCCCCGAGTTCATCGCCCGCGCCAAGAACAAGGACGACCCGTTCCGCCTCATGGGTTTCGGTCACCGGGTCTATAAGAACTTCGACCCGCGCGCGAACGTGCTCAAGAAATACGCGGACGAGGTTCTGGAAGAGCTGGGCGTGGACGATCCGCTTTTGGAGATCGCGATGGAGCTGGAAAAAATCGCGCTGCAGGATGAGTATTTCATTCAGCGCAAGCTGTTTCCCAACGTCGATTTCTATTCCGGCATCATCCTCAAGGCCATGGGCTTCCCGACCAGCATGTTCACGGTCTTGTTTGCCGTTGCGCGTACCGTGGGATGGATCTCACAGTGGAAGGAAATGATCGAGGAGCCGAATTTGCGCATCGGCCGCCCGCGCCAGCTCTATACCGGCCCGGTTCAGCGTCCCTATGTGCCGATCGAGAAGCGCGGTTAGGGCTTTGCCCTGGCCGCTTCCACAAATGCCTTGATTTTCTCGGGGTCTTTTACCCCCGGTGCGCTTTCCACTCCGGAGGAGACGTCCAGCGCATCCGGCATCAAGACGGAGAGCGCCTGCGCAATATTGCCCGCATGAAGCCCGCCCGCCAGCATCCAGGGTTTTTTGAATCTCCGCCCCGCCAGCAAGGACCAATCGAAGCTCTGCCCGGTGCCGCCGGGCATAACTCCTCCCCCCTTCCTAAGGGGGGAGGATAAAGGAGGGGGGTTTTGAAGGTGATCTAAAATAGTTTCAAGAACACCTTCCGTATTCTCCATCACGTCCTTGTTCCAAAACCGTAAAATCCTGTACCCATGACTCTCCAGATATTCCGTTCTTTTCCAGTCATAGGATTCCTGTTCAATATGTTGAGAACCATCAAGCTCGATGATCAGTTGTCTTTCAAGACATACAAAATCCCCAATATAAGGCGGCACGGGGTGTTGCCGCCTGAACTTGAATCCGCCCACCTGCCGCCTGCTTATGCGCGTCCATAGCAATCTTTCGGCGCTTGTCATTGTTTTGCGAAGAATGCGGGCGTTCGAAACGATCCCCCTCCCTGCCTCCCCCCTCTTTGAGGGGGGAGGAGCATATGGTTTTGAATCGAACAAAAGCCAATCCGCGACCTCTTCATAAGCCCCGGCCTGATCCAGGTCATGGGCCTGCGCCACCCGCAGGGCCTTGATGACCGGAATCCCGAATTTTTCCTTGATTTTGGATATGAAGGCCGGTGTTTCCTCGCCGTGAAGCTGAATGAAATCGAGGGGCGCGCGGGCAAGGATATTCCCAAGTTCTTCCAGATCAGGGTCCACAAAGAGCCCCACTTTTTTAAGGGAACCGGATTCTTCCCGCGACAAAATGGCCGCCTGCTCGACGGTCACAAAGCGGGGAGACCCCGGATAAAAGACAAAGCCCACGAAATCCGCTCCGGCCTCCACCGCGGCCCGCAAGCCCTCCGAATCCCGGATGCCGCAAATCTTGATCCGAAGCGAATCCCCACGCGGCGATTCTGCGGTCATGGGACGCGCTTTCCCGGTAGTGCCTCAAGAACGCGAGGTGGAAAGTCTTCCTCCCCGGTTTTCATGTTTTCCAGCGCAGCTTCCAGCTCCCGGATATTCTTTTTGCGGCGGCGATTTTCCCGTCTAAGGGGGCCGTTTTTAAACCACATGAAAAATCCGCCTGCCAGAAACCCGGCGAACAAACAAACCAGCGGCGGAATATAGAGAGGAACGTCCAAGGACGGATGGAAAGGACTCCAGACAAAGGGGGCCGATTCCCGATTGGCCACGGCGAACGCGACAATAATAAGCGCGCCACACACGCCCACAAGGGAGATAACGAATTTCACGAAGCGCAGGGGCAAACGTGCAAATCCCGAAAACCTAGCGGCTGCCGTGCCCTTCATTGAGCTTCTCCCGCAGCGCCTTGCCGGTTTTAAAGAACGGAAGACGCTTGGCGTCCACGCTGACCTTCTCGCCCGTGCGGGGATTGCGGCCGGTACGGGCCTCGCGTTCCTTAACGGAGAAGGCTCCAAATCCGCGCAATTCAACACGGTCGCCCGAAGCCAGCGCCCGCGTGATCTCTTCGAAGATCGTATCCACGATCTTTTCCACGTCGCGCAGGTACAGATGAGGGTTTTTCTCGGACAGCCGCTGGATCAGTTCGGATTTCGTCATGGGAAAACAGGTCCTTTTTTAAAGCCGCTGGAGGCAACGCACAAAATGAATGCGTATACAATGCCTTATACCAACGCACGGCGTCAAGAAAAACTCCCCGGTTAGAAAATCCGCGCTCCTGCAGAGCATTTGGCCTGGATATTAACGCTTACCCTTCCCTTCCGGGCACCCGCCCTGTATAAAACCTGAGCAAAGCTAACTTCTCGCGAGGAGAATAAAAAACACATGGCCAATGTCGCGGTGATCGGCTCCCAGTGGGGAGATGAGGGAAAAGGAAAAATCGTCGACTGGCTCTCCAGCCGCGCCGATGTGGTGGTGCGATTCCAGGGCGGGCACAATGCGGGCCATACCCTTGTTATCGACGGGATTGAATACAAGCTGCACCTGCTGCCGTCCGGAATCGTCCGCAAGGGCAAGCTCTCCGTGATCGGAAACGGCGTGGTGGTGGACCCCTGGGCGCTGCTGCGCGAGATTGAAACCGTACGCGCCAAGGGCGTAGAGATTACACCCAAGAATCTGGTTCTGGCGGGCAATGCCACCTTGATCCTGCCCGTTCACGCGGTGCTGGACGAGGCCATGGAAACGCTGCGCGGCCAGAAATCCATCGGCACCACCAAACGCGGGATCGGGCCCGCCTATGAGGACAAGGTCGCCCGCCGCGCCGTGCGCGTATGCGATCTGGAAGAGCCGGAATACCTTAAGGAACAGATCTCCCGCATGATGGAGCACCACAACGCGCTGCTGCGCGGGCTGGGGCTGGCGGAGATGGAAGCCGAGAAGATCTATCGCGCCCTTTTGGAGATCCGGGAGGAAATCCTGGCATACCGGGGCCGCTCCTGGCAGGTGCTGGATGAAGCGCGCAAGGCCGGAAAAAGGATTTTGTTCGAAGGCGCGCAAGGCACCATGCTGGACGTCGATCACGGAACCTATCCGTTCGTGACCTCTTCCAATACGGTGGCGGCGCAGGCCGCCTCGGGCTCCGGCGTGGGCCCCGGCACGATCAATTACGTTTTGGGAATCACGAAAGCCTATACCACCCGCGTGGGCGAAGGGCCGTTTCCGACCGAGTTGACCGACGAGACCGGCGAGCATCTGGGCGCCCGGGGCCATGAATTCGGCACCACGACGGGACGCAAGCGCCGCTGCGGCTGGTTTGATGCGGCCTTGGTCCGCCAATCGGTAAAAATGTCCGGCATCCGCGGAATCGCGCTGACCAAGCTGGATGTTCTGGACGGGCTGAAAGAGATCAAGATCTGCACCGGCTATGAGCTGGACGGGCAGATGATCGACTATCTTCCCTCCTCCACCACGCGTCAGGCGCGGGTAAAACCCGTTTACCAAACGCTCGAGGGCTGGAGCGAAAACACGCGTGGCGCGCGGAGCTGGGCCCAGCTTCCCGCCGCAGCCGTTAAATATGTGCGCTATATCGAGGAGCTGATCGAAGCGCCCGTCGCCATGCTCTCGACCAGCCCGGAACGGGATGACACCATCTTGATGCGGGACCCGTTTTTATAGAGGCTTCTATTATACCTGCACGAGGTGCACGTAGCCATCGGTATAGGGTTCCCAGCGTGTCGCAGGATCATCCTTCAAACGGCATGTGGCTTTGTGAATTTCGACGGTTTGAGGGAGGGGCCCCTGATTGTAATAGACAGGCACCACCTCATCCTTGGAAGGGAATGCCCGTTTCCTACCCGACACAGCGCTTTTGAACTTTGAAAAAAGTCCGGCAATTTCCTTCCCCGTCCTCAGAGGCAGCGTATCGGCAGAATCATTCCGCAGAACACAGGCTATATTCCCCGGAGGAACCTCCGTTTCCACGATCAATTCATCATAATAGCTTCCCCGCAAAACGCCGACCGGTTGTGAAGACGCCTGAAAATCCTTCTGAGGCTTTGAAATCCCAGGTGTGCCATCTGGACTCCATGAAATGCTCTGTGCTTCTTTCATGAGATCATGAAGAGTTTCTCCCGCCGCATCGTCCTGCTCAAGGGACTTCAGGGACGCGGGGTCTGATTGAATAGTCAGGAGGGTATAATAAGCCACGAGCAACTTCTTTCTCTATAAAATTTATCCGACTTACATTATACATAGCTAACTGCGCCGTCAAATATCAAAATATTGTCCCCGACCTTGATCGGCGCCTGAAAGTCCCTTACCAATAGAAATACGATGTCCGCACGCGCCAAATCGTCCCGCCGCTCCGATCTCGACTATTTTCTGGATCTCTACTGGAGCGGTCCGGAGCGCCGTATCACCACGCTGACCGTGCGGATCATCAGCGTCAATATTCTCGCGCTGGTTATGCTGGCTGTGGGGATTTTGTTCCTGGGGCAATATCACGAAAATCTCGTCGAGGTGAAACTCAAGACCTTCAAGGACAAGGTGGATCTCGTCTCGGCCGCGCTGGCAGAGACGCTTCCCCCCGGCCAGCCGGATTTCACCGGGGAACAGACAAAAAACACCGTCAAGCGCCTGAGCCGCGTGATGCAGCACCGGATCATGGTGTTTGACCATGAAGGCGATCTTTTGATCGATTCCCTGGAGCTTGCACCCCACAGTCTGGCGGGCGGATTCACGGAACGGGTTGCAACGGCAAAATCCCGGGCGGGACTTGAAACCCTCAAGGCTCTCTCGCGCATGGTGCTTCAGCTTGTCTCCACCTCGGACGGCCTGCCTCCCTATCCCGCGCCTCACTCCAAGAAGGCCGATGATTATCCCGACGCGCCCGACGCCCTGCAGGGCGTGGCCAGCATGTCGGTCTGGTATGACGGGGATGGCGACATTCTTCTTTCCAGCGCGGTGCCGCTCCGCAACGATCGGGGCGCGGCAGGGGCGGTGCTCCTGACGCGCAAGGCTCCGGACATCAAGCAGGATATCAGCGACGTCTGGACCACCATTCTGGAGGCATTCGGCATTACCCTGATCGCCACAATTTTGCTGTCCGTTTATTTGTCCGGGGTTATTGCCAACCCCCTGAAAAGACTTGCCCGGGCCGCCGAAGGTGTACGGCGGGGACACCTTAAATATACGGACATTCCCGATTTTTCCGCGCGCCGCGACGAGATCGGAGAACTCTCCGCATCCTTCCGGCTGATGACCGAGGCGCTGGGCAAGCGGATGGATTCCATTGAGCGGTTCGCGGCCGATGTCGCCCATGAGCTCAAAAATCCCCTCACCTCCCTGCGCAGCGCGGTCGAGACTCTCTCCGTCGTGAAAACGGACAAGGACCGCAAGCAGCTCGCGGGTATTATCACCCATGACCTTGCGCGCCTGAACCGGCTCATCACGGATATTTCCCGGGCCTCCCGCCTGGACACGGAGCTTGGACGGGACATCCTTAAACCGCTCAGTCTCCGGCATATCCTGCACAGCGTGCTGGAAACCTATGTCGATCCGCTTGAGCGCACACATGAGGATGACCCCCAATGGGCGAAAACAGTCGTGGTCAACGGCAAGACGATCCGCCTGTCCTGTACGCAAAAGGACGATCTGCGAATTCTGGGATTTCAGGATCGGCTGAATCAGGTCTTCGAAAACCTTATTTCCAACGCCCTGTCCTTTTCTCCGGAAAACGGGGCGGTGTCGATCCGCGTCCTGCCCTCCGAGAAAACGATCCGAATACATGTCGAGGACCAGGGGCCTGGCATACCCGAGAACAGGCTTGAGGAAATTTTCGAGCGCTTTTATTCTCAGCGCCCCACGCACGAAGCCTATGGGCAGCATTCCGGATTGGGGCTGTTTATCTGCCGGCAGATCGTGGAGGCCGTAAACGGCGAAATCTATGCGGAGAACATTAAAAACCGGGAGGGAACGATCACCGGCGCGCGTTTCACGGTCATCCTGAGCAGGGCCAAGCATGACTGAGGCAGATCATGAAGCATTTCGAAACGACCTGCTGATCGTCACGGGCCTGTCCGGCGCGGGGATGAGTTCGGTCCTGAAAATTCTCGAGGATCTGGGATATGAAGTGTTTGATAATTTCCCCCTGCCCCTGGTCGAGTCTCTTCTGGCTGAGGAACAAACACCCGCCCGTCCCGTGGCCATTGGAATCGACACGCGCGCGCGCGGGTTCGATCCGGGAAAACTGGCGGAGATTTCCCAAAAACTAAAGGCGCGCCTGATTTTCATGACCTGCGACGATGCCATCCTTCAAAAACGCTTTACCCAGACCCGTCGCCGCCATCCGCTGGCGGGAGAAAAATCCGTGCGGTCGGGAATCAGGAAAGAACACGAGATCCTTCAAACGCTTGAAGCCGAGGCGGATGTCACCATCGACACCACCGAGCTTGGCCTTCAGGATCTCCGCCAGAAATTGAAGGGGCTTTTCGATCTTGAAGATACAAGCCGACTGACCCTGAACCTGATGTCCTTCGGGTTTCGCTACGGCCCACCCCGGGAAGCCGACATCGTGATGGATGTCCGTTTCCTGCAAAATCCGCACTGGGTGCCGGCCCTGAAAGACAAAACAGGCAAAAATGAAGAGGTCGGGGCTTATATCCGCGAAGATCCCGCCTTTCCAGCCTTCATGGAACATTTTAAAAATCTGCTGGACACCGTCCTGCCGCGCCACGCCCATGAGGGAAAAAGCTACCTGACCGTGGCGATCGGCTGCACGGGCGGACGTCATCGTTCCGTCTATATTGTGGAAACCCTGAAGCCATGGCTTGCCGAAAAGGGTTTTTATACCCACATGGAGCACAGAGATCTGGAAAAATAGAACGCCTTAAGGGGAATAGAGCCTCTCCGGAAAGAAAACCGGTTGAAAGACGGCAAAAATAATTCTAAACGTTTGTGGCCTTTGAAAGTTCTGGCATAATGGCCCTCGGTTATAAAATCAGGAACTTGGATTTCACATGAAGCGCTTTATTCTCTCCGTCATGGCCGGATCAACCGCCCTGCTTCCCGGAATAGCCCATGCCGAGCCCTGGCATATGGGATTCCAGCCCCCCGCCTCGCCGGTCGCGGAGCATATGCAGGATTTTCATGGAATGCTCCTGTACATCATTACGGGAATTGCGCTGTTCGTTTTGCTGCTGCTTGTATTCGTGGCGCTCCGGTTTAACGACCGCGTGAACAAAACTCCGGCCCAATTTTCTCATAACGTCCTCATCGAGGTGCTTTGGACGGTGATCCCCGTGGTTATCCTCATCGTGATCGCGGTGCCTTCCTATCGACTTCTTTATTATACAGACCGCGCGCAAAACCCTGAAATGACTCTCAAGGTCACGGGCTATCAATGGTACTGGGGTTATGAATATCCGGACCAGAACGGAACGAATTTCCTGTCCTATATGGTCCCTGACAAGGATATCGACAAGGCCGCCGGCCAGCTGCGCCTTCTCTCCACGGACACTCCCGTGGTTCTGCCCGTGGACACCACGATCCGCATTCTGGTCACCGCCTCGGACGTTCTTCACGCCTGGGCGGTTCCGGCCTTCGGCATCAAAATCGACGCCGTTCCCGGACGCTTGAATGAAACCTGGGTGCGGATTACCAAACCCGGCACGTATTATGGTCAATGCTCTGAGCTTTGCGGCAAGGACCATGCTTTCATGCCCATCGAAATCCGGGCCGTGACGAAGGAAGAATTCCAAAACTGGGTGGCAAAATCCGCCGAAGAACACGCTTCCGGCGATACCGCAAGCGCACAATACGCATATCTGGAGGACCGCGACTGATGGCTCACGATCACGACGACCATAAACCGGGATTTTTTGTCCGCTGGTTCATGTCCACAAACCACAAGGATATCGGGACTTTGTACCTTATATTCTCTATTTTCGCCGGTCTTATAGGGGCGTTGTTTTCCATCATCATGCGGATGGAGCTTCAGGAGCCGGGCGTCCAGTTCCTCACCGATTCCGCCGGCGGTCCGGACGGACATTTCTGGAACGTCCTTATCACCGCCCACGGCCTCATTATGGTCTTCTTCGTGGTCATGCCAGGCCTGATCGGGGGATTTGGAAACTGGTTCGTCCCGCTGATGATCGGCGCGCCGGACATGGCGTTTCCGCGCCTGAACAATATTTCCTTCTGGCTGCTGGTGCCGTCTTTCCTGCTTTTGCTTCTTTCGGCGCTGATCGGGGGCGGAGCGGGCACCGGCTGGACCCTGTATCCGCCGCTTTCCTCCGCCCTTGGCCATCCGGGCATGGCGGTGGACATGGCCATTTTCTCCCTTCACCTGGCCGGGGCCAGTTCCATTCTGGGCGCCGCCAACTTCATTGCGACCATTTTTAACATGCGCGCCCCCGGCATGACATTCCATAAGATGCCTTTGTTTATCTGGGGAATGCTCATCACGGCGTTTCTTCTGGTGTTGTCCTTGCCGGTTCTGGGCGGTGCCATCACGATGCTTCTGACAGACCGGCATTTCGGAACGGCCTTCTTCCGCCCCGAAGGCGGCGGCGATCCCGAGCTTTTCCAGCATCTATTCTGGTTTTTCGGCCACCCGGAAGTCTATATCATGATCCTTCCGGCCTTCGGCATTATCAGCCAGATCGTCTCCACCTTTTCGCGCAAGCCCATCTTTGGCTATCTCGGCATGGCCTATGCCATGGTCTCCATTGGATTTGTCGGGTTCGTGGTCTGGGCGCACCATATGTACACAACGGGTCTCGACGTTGACACGCGCGCTTATTTCACAGCCGCAACCCTCATCATCGCCGTCCCTACCGGGATCAAGATTTTTTCATGGATTGCGACCATGTGGGGCGGTTCCATTTCCTTTAAGACCCCCATGCTGTTCGCCATCGGCTTTATTTTCCTCTTCACCGTCGGCGGGGTAACGGGCGTGGTCCTGGCCAACGCGGGGATGGACATCGCCCTGCACGATACCTATTACGTGGTCGCGCATTTCCATTACGTGCTGAGCCTTGGGGCCGTGTTCGCGCTTTTCGCCGGATTTTATTACTGGATCGGCAAGATCTCCGGGCGGATGTATCCTGAATGGATGGGACAGTTTCATTTCTGGACCACCTTCATCGGGGTCAACGTGGCTTTTTTCCCGCAGCATTTTCTGGGAATAGCCGGCATGCCGCGCCGTTATATCGACTATCCCGACATTTACGCGGACTGGAACATGATTTCTTCCTACGGGGCTTATATCGCCGGGGCCAGCACGATCTGGTTTCTGGTCACAGTTTTCTACACCCTGTTTTTTGGACGCAAGGCCGGGGCAAACTATTGGAACGCAACGCCGCAAACCATGACGCTCGAATGGACTCTTCCATCGCCGCCGCCCTTCCACCAGTTCGACATCCAGCCCCGGATCAAATAGCATGGCAGCAACCCTCAGAGACTTCCTTGCCAACCGTTACAAGAGCCAGCGCCCTGAGTTTCTGACCTATGCGGCCTTGTTTGCCGTGGCTTTTCTATTCGGAGCGTGGTCCGTCTGGTACCATCGCGGCAATGCGAGTTTCATGTGGGACCTGGTCATGCTCAGCCTGGCCTATGCCCTTCCCGCCATCTTTATCATTCACATCATCTGGAAGGCTGACGACCGGCATATATCACGGACTCTTTCCTTTCTTTTCGGGCTTATGGTCACTGTGATTTTCTGCATCATCATACAGTGGTTTTTCTTTGCGATCGGCCGCAATGTCATGGGCGAAAGAGACTTTCGAAACGCTACGTATCTGTGCGAACAGTCCCGGGACTGGGTGGTCGCCAACCAGGATACGCTTGTTTTTGAAGAAACTTTCGTCAATCCCGTTTTGCCAAACGGGCGGACTGTTCATCTGGGCAATATCCCCCTGCCCCGCATCGTTCACTGGAACAAACGAATTTTCCGGGACGACGGGACATCGGAAACCAAGTCCCTTCTCTTTTGCAAGTTTACGGACCCCCGCAAAAATGAGGGCGCTTCGGCTTATACTCCCATGTATGATTATGAAACGAAAAAATGGTCCTATGAAAAAATTGAAAACTTCTAAAGCGCCATGATCGTTCAAGATACACAAGAAGGTCCGGGGCTCATTGCCCAGGCAGGCGCGTCCGCCGAAAGCCGCGTTTCCGATTTCTTCGCCCTGCTCAAGCCCCGGGTGATGAGCCTTGTGGTCTTCACGGGGTTCGTCGGGTTCCGGCTGGCCCCGGGCGCCTCTGAGATCCATCCTTTTCTGGCCATGACGGCCTTGCTGTGCCTTGCGATTGGAGCAGGCGCGGCGGGGGCCTTCAATATGTGGTATGACCGCGACATCGACGCCCTGATGAACCGCACAAAGGACCGTCCCCTGCCCGCCGGGCGCATCGCCCCCGATGACGCGCTCCTGTTCGCGGCCGTTTTGTCGCTTTTTTCCGTGATGATGATGGGACTCGCCCTGAACTGGACGGCGGCCGGGCTTTTGGCCTTCGCCAGTTTTTTCTACGTCGCGATCTATACAATGAAATTGAAACGATCCACACCGCAGAACATCGTCATCGGCGGGGCGGCGGGCGCATTCCCGCCCATGATCGGTTGGGCGGCTGTGACCGGTGATGTCTCCCTTTACCCGCTGATCTTATTTCTGATCATCTTTTTCTGGACTCCGCCGCATTTTTGGGCCCTGTCCCTCTTCGCGGGCGAGGATTACCGCAGGGCGCGCATTCCGATGCTGCCGGTCGTGGCGGGCATTCGCGCGACAAAAATCCAGATGCTTCTCTATACGCTGATCCTTCTGCCGGTGACGTTGGCCCCTTTCTTTTTCGGGCTGGCCTCGCCCCTGTATGGATTGGTGGCGGGCATTCTGGGATTGTTCTTCATCTTCACGGCCCTGCGGGTTTTGCGGGACGACGGCCTGGGTTCCGCGCGCCTGATGTTTGGATATTCCGTATTCTACCTGTTCGCCCTGTTCCTGGCCCTAGTTTTAACATAACCACATGACCGACAGCGATCTTCACCGGAAAAAACTGAAAAAAAATCTTGCCGTTCTAGGGCTTATCCTGGGATTTTGCGCCCTGATATGGGTTATTACCATGATCAAAATCGCAGTTCCCTAGGATTTTGCCCATAAGATTTTGATTGCCGCCCTTCTTTCGTGTAAACTGAAAAAATAAGACAATTTTCCGGTCCATCATGAAATTTATCCTTCCCTTGGTTTCCCTTATTTTTCTTCTCCCATCCCCTGTCCGGGCGCAGGGAATGGATCTGACTCCCATTATTAAGTCCGCCATGGATTTCGGGCTGGAAGACACCGACCAAAAAACTTCCGTTCCCCGTACCCAACCCGCTGAAAACGGCGGAGGCGGTGTAAAGCAATGTGGGCAAGCCCTGGGGGCCGACCTCGAGACCGATCCCGGCTTCTCTTATTGCGATATTTATCAGCGCCAGATTGAGTATCAGGAAGGCCGCACCGAGTTTGTGGAAAAACTGGATCATCGGCGGGCCAATTATATAGCCCCGCGCCAGCAAGCACTGAATGCCTATCAAGAAGCCCTGGACCAGCGCGGCCAGACGCCTCCTCAATAAGCCCGCCAACCGCACTACCCCTTGTCTTTTTCTCCCTCTTCTGTCATGTGCTATTCATGAACCCTGATCTGGAAGAATTGGACCGCAAAATACGAGCCGCGAAGGGTGAGCCCCCTTCTCCCCTGATCGGAAAAGTTGAAAGGCCCCCGGATTCCGAAGCCCGCGCGGGAATTCAGGCCGGGGTAGAGCTGGTCGCCGCGATCGGGGCCGGAGCGGCCATAGGCTATGGGCTGGATAGCTGGCTGGGAACGAAACCCGCCTTCTTTCTGATTTTCTTTTTCCTGGGAATCTGCACCGGTTTTTACAATGTCTACCGGGTCACGCAAAATCTCGGCTCCGCCGTAGGATTTTCGGCTCTCCACAAACGCTTGCGCAGCGAAGGAAAAAACGCTAGAACACCCCCAGATTCTCAGAATTCGGATTAGGCTCGCCCTGCGCCTGCAGAAAAAGCTCTGTCCCGGGAATCGCCGCTGGCTCTTATTCCAATTGGAGACCAACGGAGGTTTGTTATGATAAATTAAGGAGCGACAATAAACCATGGCCGACCCTATTCATCAGTTCGTGATCACCCCGATCATTCCCCTTGAAGTGGCCGGCATAAATTTATCTTTCACAAACTCCTCTTTATGGATGGTGGTCGGCGCCCTGATTGCCTCCCTCTTCCTGCTGGCGGGAACCGACAAGCGGGCTCTGATCCCGGGCCGTCTCCAAGCCGTCTCCGAGATGCTGTACGATTTTATCTCCTCCATGATCCGCGAGAATGTGGGCCCGAACGGCAGACAATATTTCCCCCTGATCTTCACCGTGTTTGTGATCGTCCTGATGGGCAATGTGCTGGGCCTTTTGCCCTATGCCTTCACCTATACCAGTCACCTGATCGTTACCCTCGCGCTGGCGATGGTTATTTTCCTGTCGGTGACGATATTCGGCCTTATCAATCACGGGCTTCACTTTTTTAGCCTGTTCGCTCCTCCGGGCGTTCCCCTGGCCCTTCAGATCCTGATCGTGCCGATCGAGGTGCTCTCCTTCATAATCCGCCCCATTACCCTTTCGGTGCGTCTGTTCGCCAACATGGTGGCTGGGCACTTGATGCTCAAGGTTTTTGCGGGCTTCAGCACGATGGTCCTGGCGATGGGAACGACGGGAATTCTGGCCGGGCTTCTGCCCATGGCGTTCAACGTGGCCGTCTACGGGCTGGAACTTCTGGTTGCACTGCTGCAGGCTTATATTTTCGCGATCCTGAGCGCGATTTATCTCAAAGATACGGTTGATCTTCACCACTAAATGTGTAGGATCGCCGCAGGTTTTTAGAAACTCATTTTAAAGAAACACCACAACGTAAAGGAAGGAAAAAATCATGGACGTGGAAGCAGCAAAACTCATCGCCGCAGCAATCGCCCTTCTCCCAATCTTCGGGGTAGCCCTGGCGCTGGGGAATATCTTCTCTTCTTACAATGAAGCCGTGGGACGCAATCCCTCCGCGACGGAAATTCTGGAGAAGAAATTCTTTATCTCCTTCGCCCTGACAGAAGCGCTGGCTATTTTCGCCCTCGGCGTTTCGCTCGTCATCCTGTTCCTCTAAGCGGGAACATTACCAGGATGAGGCATTTGTTCCGCATCATGGCTCTACAAGCATTGCTGGCCGTCTTCACGGCCAGCGCGGCCGCGTGGGCTGCAGAGACCGCTCACAATGCCGCCCATGGGGAATCGGCGGGCGGTCTGCCTCAGCTCGACCCGACATGGTTTGCCAGCCAGGTCTTCTGGCTGATGCTGGTCTTTATAGGGCTCTATGCCTTGTTTTCCTTGAAGATCCTTCCCGCTCTCGGCGGCACGATCGAAATGCGGCGCGCGCGGGTCGAGGGAGACATCGAAGAAGCCCAAAGCCTGAAAGAAGAAGCCGAAAAAATACAAGCCGCCTATGAAAGCGGCCTGGCCGAAGCCCGGACCCGGGCTTCCCTGCTGATGCAGGATACAGAAAACCGTATTCGAGACGAAACCGCCGCCCGTCTGGGTGCTTTTCGCGACCGTTCCCTGAAGGATATACAAGCCACCGAACTCCGGATCAACGCCTCGAAAACCAAGGCCCTGAAGGACATGGAGTCGATCGCAGCCGAGCTGGCCGCTCAGGCCGCGGAGCAGATTGCCGGTATCCCCGCTGATGTGAAACAAGCGCGCAGCGTCATTGAAAACATGACAAAGAAGGCGGCCTGAACATGATGAATCTTTTGCATGACCCGACCATCTGGCTTGTCTTTTCTTTTGTGATTTTTGTCGGAATCCTTTGGATAAAGGGAAAAACCGCCTTTTTAAATCTGATCGATTCCCGCATTGAATCCATCCGCCGGGAGATTGAAACCGCCGAAAATCTGCGCGCGGAGGCTCAAAAACTTCTGGAAGAATACGAAACCCGTCACCGCAATGCCGTCAAAGACGCCAAAGCCATTGTGACCGAAGCCACAAAACACGCGGCAGCCATCCATGAAAACGCGAAGACCGAACTTGAGGATTTAATTCAGCGCCGGGAAGCGCAGCTCGCATCCCGTCTGCAGCGGATGGAAAACGAGGCCATGGCCGAAATCAAATCCTATGCCGCAACCCTGGCCGTTCAGGCAACAGCCGGCCTGATCGCTGAAAGGCTGGGCAAGGAAGGCCACAGCGCCCTCATTGACAGCGCGATTGCCAGCGCTCCCGGAAATCTGGCCTGAAGCCCGCAGCGGCTTATTTCAAAATCTGAAAACCCGTTAATCCTTCGGGGTTTGATATTGCGGAGACGCTTCGGGCTTGCCCAGGTAAAAGCCCTGTCCATATTTCACACCCATACCCCTTACAAGCTCGAGCTGCTTTTTTTCCTCGACATATTCAGCCACCACGTCGATTCCAAGATCGGAGCATAGACGCGCAAGGTTTTTCACCATGGCCAGATCCCGTGGAGAAGACAGCATCTTGCGAATATATTTACCGTCTATCTTCACCGCGTCCACGGGAAGGGTCTGGAGATATTCAAACGAAGCCGCCCCCGCGCCGAAATCATCAAGGGCCACTTTGAATCCCGCCTTCCGCAAGATGGCCAGAAAATCCTTCACCTTGCCAAGATCCACTATATGCGCGGATTCGGTTATTTCAAAGGAGAGGCGCTTATGAAGATTAGCGTGAGCTGCCAGTTGCTCCATGAATTTTCCGAAAAAATCTTTGTCCTGAATGGACTGGCCGGAAATATTCATCGCGAAACACGTGCGTTCCCCGCCCGCCTTGAAATTGATGTGGTTAATCGTGCGCTCGAGAACAGCGAGATCGAAACGGGGAGCCAACCCATTTTCCTCGGCAAAGATGATCCATTCCTGGGTTTCCCCTTTTGCAAAGCGGCTGAGAATTTCGTAATAAGCAGGTTCCATGGTGATTAAATCCACCACCGGCTGGAAACGGAACGTAAAATCCGTCCGGTCTATGATATTCTGGAATTCTTTTATTTTCTGGATATTCTGGGAAGACCGGGCTTCCAGAGCGGTGTTAAGACTTACAACGTCCAGAACCAATCCCTTGGCTCTGAATTCACCCAGCGTATAAAGGAGGGAGCGGACCAACTCCCGGTCGTTCAGCTTGTGGAGGTCCGATTCGACCGTCTTTATACGAATTTTCAGACCCTCGCCCTGCGGGTCGCTGGTCCGGGCGATTTCCATCGCGGCCTTCAGAAGATCCTGGGCTCCTACAGTTTTATCATGCACAACGCCATAGCGCCCTTCTCCCAGAACGCCCGCTGTCCGTCCATTTATAGAATTGGCCAGCAGGAGATTTTCCAGCCCTGTGCGGATATTCTCCAGTACGCCCTCTCCCAGCCGCTCCTTTTCTTCGGGTGTCAGATCCAGATCAAAGAAGGTGATATCCGCCTTGTAGCCCATCGCCCTGGCGTGAAGGAGGCCCTCTTTGGCCGTTTCGGCAAAGCCGTCTTCATCCTGGATCTCAACGCTCTCCGGGCCGTTCAATCTGTAAGCCAGCCTGTCCATGACCGCGTTGCTGAGGGTAAAGGCCACGTAATAAGCGTTCTTGCCCGGCATCTTAATACCGCTCAGGATCGCGGATTTTCCTTTCATCGCCTCGCTCAGAGTCACGATCAGGGGGCCCACGCGCCCACCCGGTTTGGCGGATTCCATCTTGTGCTGTATGGCCACCTGCTCATAGGGCGAGAAAAGCTCCAGCCATTTCCGCCCCTTAAGGCTCTTGGCGTCGATTCCCGTCAAACCGCGCGAAGCGCCGAGCGCAAAAACGATTTTCTCCTCCTCTGAAACCTCAATGAGAAGATCCGCCGAGGCAAAGGCAAAAGCCAAAAACCGGTCGCGCTGTTCGCTGAGGATGGAATCGTCTGTCATGGAGATAGAAGAAGAAATAAATACAGGGACGCACAGAATAGCATGAACAAAGCAGACGGGTAAGAGGCCCTACTTTTTCTCTGGAGAATTCTTTTTTAAAGGAGTCGGACAGAACGTATGAATATCGAAATCCGCTATGGAATTCCGGTTTCTTATTCAGAGTTTAAATACCGTGCTGTATATCCGAACATGCGAAGGAAGACGCCTTTAATCCGGAATTTCAGGCTCCACCAGATACGC
>JAIOYC010000025.1 GCA_021741325.1 Alphaproteobacteria bacterium | reverse complement strand
CAAAGTTTTCCAACAGAGTGCGGCGGGCATCCTGTTCGCGTGCCTCGATCAAGCCATCCAAATCCAGTTGAAGCTGGGCGAAGTTTTGCTCGATCTCGGTTGTGTGGCGGCATTTTTGCAGAATGCCGTTGATACGCTGTTCGATATCCACGCCTGACTCGATCGCGCCCAGGATTTCATCGCTGGCACCGAACACGCCTTCGAAGAGCTTAAACTTGCGGTCAAGCAGCTCAAACACCAGCTGATCGGCCTTGTTACCCTTATTGAGGAAGTTGACCACAACCACATCGCATTGCTGGCCGTAACGGTGGACACGGCCAATGCGCTGTTCGACCCGCTGCGGGTTCCATGGCAGATCGTAGTTAACCAGCAAGGAGCAGAACTGCATATTCACGCCCTCGGCACCGGATTCCGTCGAGATCAAAATGGTGGATTTGTTTTTGAACTCTTCAACAATGGCCGCTTTCATGTCTGCCGATTTGGAGCCAGAGACCTTGTCTGATCCCTTGTGACGCGCCTGCCATTCCTGATAAATCCGCTTTGATTCAGGATCGTTGTTCGACCCATTGAGCAGAACAATCTCGCCAGCATATCCATTGGTTTCCAGCAACTCTTTCAAGTGCTGTTGCGTCCGGCAGGATTCGGTGAATATTACGGCCTTGCGTGCGCCGCCAAGTTCCGTCACACGCGTAAAGGCGCGATCCAATACTTTCAGCAGCGCATTGCCTTTTTCATTTTGCTGAATGCGCTTTGCCAAGACCTGGTAGGATTTTAATTCTTCGATTTCCAGTCTGAGAGCCTGGTTATCAGGTTTTTCACCGTCATCGTCTTCTTCAAAATCAAGTTCTTCCGCGATGTCCTTGATATTTTCAATGTCATCGAGCGTATCGGTGTTGATATCCGTCAGCCCGCTTTCGAGGCGTTGGATCATTTTTTCAAGCGTGCCGCTGATAGCAAATGACGAAGAGGCCAAAATCTTTCTGATCACAAGCGTGACCAGGTGACGCGCACCTGGCTTGATGGAGGCAATGTCATCGCGTTGCAGATAGCTTGAAATGCTGTCGTAGAGGTCAAGCTCTTCCTGGCTGGGGCGGAAGTCTTCAACGATTGAATGGCGGCGCGTAAACTTGATACCGCCTTCCTGCTGCACCTGACGGCGCAATGTGCGGCTGCACACCTTGCCAAGGCGGTGTTTCAGGATATCGAGGTTCTGTGCCGTGGCTTTGCCGCCGACATACTGCGCCTTGAAGGCATCCGCGCTACCAAAGAAATGCGGATCAATGATGGAGATCAGCCCATACAGCTCAAGCAAGGAGTTTTGCAGAGGCGTTGCCGACAACAGCATCTTCTTTTTGCCGTCGAGCGCGGCCTGAAGGGCTTTGGCTTTTTTGGCACCGTCTTTTTTCCAGACGTTGCGGAGTTTATGGGCTTCGTCAAAGATGACCAGATGCCAATCGATGCTTTTAACATCGACATCTTTTCTGGCCGCGAATTCGTATGAGCAGATGACGACACGGTCGGATTCAAAAGGATTCAGTTTTCCGGCTTTCTTTGCCAGATTGTAGCTGGAAGTCTCAATGATCATGCTGGGCAGCGAGAATTTGTCACTCAATTCCTGCGCCCACTGGTTCCGGAGCATGGCAGGCACGATCAGCAGGATCTTGCGCTGACGCTCGGCCCATTTCTGGGCAATGACAAGGCTGGCCTCGATTGTTTTACCCAAACCGACTTCATCGGCCAGGATCACACCCTGTGATAACGGTGAGCGGAGCGCAAAAAGCGCGGCTTCCACCTGGTGCGGGTTCATATCGACTTTTGCACTGGCGATCGAACGTGAGATTGTATCCTCCGCCTGACCATCGAGGGTCAGCGCGTGAGCAAAATACTGCCCCTGATAGGGCGTATAAGTTTTTGGGGCAGATTGTTCTGCTTTTTTTGCGCTCTGGCTATTCATTGTCATTTATAGGTTCCTTTTCTATGGCAGCACATACCATGCGCCACGACCGCTGCCGTTTAGAACAAGGTGTCCTTTTTCAACGAGCTGGCTAAAATGTTTCTTAAGCGTATTGCGGTTCATATCCGTCAGCTTGGTCATGTCACCAATAGTGACGCGGCCATGCTCCCGCGCATATTCAAGAATTTGCACGGACAATTCCGGCAGCGCTGACAGCACAATTTTCTCGCGCTCAACCTTTTTGGCGAGACGTTTCATCTGCTGCTGTAACGCGCGCAGGAAAAATACGATCCACGGTTGCCAGTTAGGCGTATCCGTCCGAATGCTACCTTGCGTTTGGCGCAAAGCCAGATAATAGCCTTCCTTGCTTTGCTCGATCACGCTTTCCAAGGAGCTGTACGGCACATAGGCATAGCCCGCCCGCAGCAGAAGGAGTGTCGTCAGGATACGGCTCAAGCGGCCATTTCCATCTTGAAAGGGATGGATTTCCAAGAACACGACAACAAAAACGCCAACAATCAAAAGCGGATGAATTTTTCTGGTTTCAAAAGCTTCGTTGACGAACGCCACCAGTTCTTCCATCAAGCGCGGCGTGTCGAAAGGTGTTGCCGTCTCAAAAACGATGCCGATCTGTTTACCGTCTTCGTCGAAAGCCGCCACACTGTTGCTGTTGGTTTTATACGATCCGCGATGATGCTCGTCCTTGACGCTGTATTTCAGCAAATCACGGTGCAGCTGCTTGATATGATTTTCTGAGACGACGATGTCAGCCCAGGATTGAAACACCAGTTCCATCGCTTCGGCATAACCCGCCACTTCCTGCTCGTCGCGGGTTTCAAAAGATTTGATTTGAAGATTTGCAAGCAGACGCTCAACATCGCGGTCGGAGAGCTTGCTGCCCTCAATGCGTGTGGATGAGCCGATGCTTTCAATCGTCGCCACGCGCCGCAAAGCGGACAGGCGCTCTGGTGCCAACGTGCCTAAAGCCCGCCATGCACCTTTGAATTCATCGATTTCAGCAATCAGGCTCAGAATATCCTGATTGATCTGTAGGGTGTCTGTTTTGATCATACGCCAAAACTATACCCATTTTGACCCATTTCGCAAGTCAAAAACCACAAATATACCCAATTAGACCCATTTACGGGCTTATTCAGGCTTAGAGCCTTATCCTTTAATAAGTCGATACCTTATTAAAGGGAACACCCAGGCGCGACCCTCTGGCCGATCTGAAGCCCTCAATCAGAGGATCGCGCGGCAATACGGCTAATTTTCCAATAAAAACAGCCGATCGGCTGGCCTATGACCGCCAGCCTGGCAGGCTCCGAACGGGGTCGCCGTCATCCCTGCCACTGCGATTGCTCCATGCCCGCTATGAACGGACGGCTTCTCCCGCAGTCCCGACGCTTGAAGGGTCTCGGTCCCCTTATGCAGGCGCTCGAAGGCCGATAAATATGCTGGTAGGCCGAGCCGCACGCTTCAGTCGTTTACGCCGCGCTCTCCTTGGCCAGAGAGGTCATGTCGGCGATTTTCTGGAATTGATTGAGAATGTCCCGATGGTTCTGGGCGAGGTAACGAACAACCTTGGCATTGCCCAACAATGAACCGAGATAACCCTTCGTCAGTGTCAGGTTCAAAACATCCTTGCCGTAATTTTCCTCGATCAGGCGATATTCGCGCTGCAGGCTTTCCATCTCACTTTCCATGCGCGCCATCTGGTCTTCATCCAGTCCTTTGATCTTTTTCGGCTTGTCGGGATCCGTCAGCTGAGCCTTTGGCGTGGCAGCCAGAAGCGCGCGGGCATAGGTTTTGGAATACACGCCCGCATCATTCATGAGCGTCGCAGCCTCGATCTGGCGGAAAGATTTCATGCGTTTCAAGATCGGGAACGTGGCGATCGGCACCATCTTATCTTTCAAGAGATCAGCTGCTTCCGAACAGATGCCGTTCAACAGGTCACGCCTGGTGGCGATGCTGCGGGTATCGATATTGAGGGCGGCGGCGATTTTGGCCTCCGGCACACCGCGCTCGATCGCCCGCAAGATCATCCGGTGTTCCTGAACGGTGGAGAGACGATTGATATGCTTGTTGTAGGTGAAGGCTTCATCATCCGTCGATACCAGACAAGTGACCTCGGTTTCACCCAGTTCTTTGAGCGCCTCAATACGCATATGGCCGTCGAGCAAAATGTATTTACTGCGTGCGTGCGGGTCACGGCTGACCACGGGCGGCTCAATAATGCCGACCTCGCGGATGGATGCTAATATCTGGTGGTATTTCGGGCTTTTGCGCGCGGCGGGTGTCACCAGCTTGATAGAGACGATCTGATCGATTTTGAGATCGACGGTGGTTTGATCAAAACCCGCTTTAATCTCACCTTTGGGAAGTTTTGGTTTTTGTGGAGGGATTTTAGCCATGCGCATGACCTTTCTCCGCCATCAATCCGGCCAGCGGTTTTGGCAGCGTCGTCAAACCTTCTGCCCGCAGCAGTGTGCTGAAATGTTCGTCCTGCAATAATTCGCGCAAGGCTTCAGTGACGAACAACATGCGATTGGAAACAGCGTCAGCCTTGCGGGTCAACAGGCGTTTGCGATCTACCTCCCGCTGATAGACTTTCAAAACATCCTGAACGGAAATTGCCTTGTCACCCTTATCGCGTTTGTTGCGCTTGCGCTCATCGGCGAAAGCTTTACCGCGCCGCTTTCGGGTATCGATCAGGCGTTTAGCCAGCAGCAGACGATTGCCGCGCAGTTGCTTTGTTTCATAGGCCTCGTGCAAGGCACGCTGTTCATCTTCAGGGTTTTCGGCAACGCGGATCGCTAGCGAGATAGGCATGTGTCCAGCTTCGACAGCAGAGAGCAATCGCTCTTCGCCGCGCTCCATCAAATTCAAAACACCATTGACGTAGTCGAGCGACAATCCCGTCTTGGCGGCGATCGTTGTCGCGTCATAGCCTTGCTTTTGCAGGATCTCAATCCCTTGCAGAAGATCGGTTGCCCGATGCTGACGGCGCGCAAGGTTTTCGACCAGGCTCATAATAAGTGCCTGTTCCTCACTGGCATCGATCACGATGGCGGGGATCTGACTTTGCCCGCAGGCCGTAAAGGCTTCGATCCGTCCCTGACCGCAGATCAAATCATACTCTTTGCCGTCAACTTTGGAGCGGCTCGGCGTAACAGTGATCGGGCGTTTCATGCCGACCTGGGTCATATTGGTGGCGATCTCCAGAAACACTTTCTGGTTCCGCACACGGGGATTGAGGATATTGATCTTGTCGATCGAGATCATCCTGATCTCGGAAGCGCGTGTGCCTTTGCCTTTCGTCATGCAGCCTCCGGCAGGGCGGCACGTTCGGCCAGCATGAAAAACGGCTCCAGATCGTCAAAGCGATAAGCGTCCAACGAAAAATGGTTGTTTTCGGCCAGACGGATCTGCGGGTTTTCAACGTCGATCGCGGGGATCAGGTAATAATCGAGGATCTGACGGTTATCCGGCTCCATGCGCACCGCGATGGTGATGTCCGGCATTAGGCTGCTGTCTAACTGGATCTTCCAGCGATTAGTGCCAGCCGGTGTCTGGGCGCAGCGGCAGATGACGAGCGAAACCTTGATCTCGTTATTGACGATCAGAAAGTCATTCTCGACTTCACGGTGAACTTTTCCGCCCAGTGTTTGGATATTGCGGATCACACCCTCCACAACATCGGGATACATTTTCCGCAGATATTTATTGTCCTCGATGTAACGCTGGTCACGCCCAGGATCGTAACCGATCAGTTTATAGGCTTGCGTCAACCCGCCGAAACGGTGGGCATAGGCACTGCTGGAGGGCATATCGTCGGTTTCATCGATGAGAATGCCGGACAGCCAGCCTTGCTTTTCATGCAGCCCTCGCAACCTGGCGAGCATTTCATCGTCGCTGAATTTACGGCTGCGCTCACGGATGATGCCTTGAGCGGTGAAAAAATAACGAGCTTCAATGATCGCCTCGAACACACCGTCCGCGCGCACCCACATATCGGGCGCATTGATCACGCGGCGTTTTTTCAGCTTGAAGGAACGGCGATTAAAGACGTTGTTGCCGATATATTTTTCATTGGTGAGAATGCCGTGGACGACACCGCGCGTCCATTCGCGGCCTAGGTCGGTCAAAACACCCTTGTTGTTCAGGGCGTGAGCGATCTCGCTTTCCTGTAAACCTTCCTCGGTAAAGGCGCGGTAGATCCAGCGCACGGTATCGACTTCTTCGTCCGGCCCCGCAACCAGCACCACACGGTCGGTTTGCAGAGACTTATGCTCGCCGCGTTTAAGAGTGCCTTTGGGCTGACGGTTTTCATCGACCAGCACGCGGCGAAGACCGTATCCAGCGGGGCCGCCCTGACGAAAACCCATCTCGATCAGGCGGCATTGCCCCGCGAACACCTTGCCGGATAATTCACGGCTATATTCACCCGCCATAGCGCGTTTAACGCCTTTGACGATGGTGGAAACGGGGCTGCCATCATTCTCAAACTGCTCGGCCACATAATGAACATCAATGTTAGCGCGGCGGCAAAGATATTCATAATAGGCACTTTCATCCGCGTCCTGGAACCGCCCCCAACGGGTGACGTCAAGAACGAGAATGATACTATAATCGGCACGCCCCGACTGCACGTCGGCAATCAGATTTTGAAGGGCGTCGCGTCCGTCGAGTTTCAGGCCGCTTTTGCCGGAATCAGTGTAGGTCTTGACGATATCCATCTGGCGATGGGCGGCATAGTCACGGATCGCATCGGCCTGGTTTTCGGTCGAGTATTTCTGGTGGTCGGTCGACATACGGACATACATAGCCGCACGGCGGCGCTGTTCTCCGCCCGTCGATGCCCCTGAATTATTCCACCCTTCCATCCGCTTGCTCTTTCCGTTTTTGACAACACCTTGCCGCGCGCCAGTCGCACGACCGCTCTTTGGAATCCTAACCAAGGAGCGATACAAATGTCTCATTCAAAAAAGGACCGACTTTTTCCAATCAAACTGCAGGCCGTCTCCGACGACGAACTGGCGAAAATCGTGGCTTCGGCATTACGCCACGACTTCGGTGACAGCGCCTCTGCCGTCAAGCGGATTGGTCAGCTGACCAACGCAAGTTTGCGGGCGATCAAGAACTGGTACGAGGCCAGAAATGCGCCATCTTCCGGCCACTTACTGCTGCTGGCACGCTCGTCGCCAAGCATCCTGAAATTCATCCTGCAGCAGATCGGTGGGGAGGATCTTTGGGACGCTTTTCAGCTGCTTTCGCATCATGCCCTTGCGACGGTGCCGGAGCCAGGAAACGACGGTTATACCGATAAAACCGCCAGTGAAAATGTCCCTATAAATGTCCCATTAAAATCGCTTAACGACCG
Organism: Alphaproteobacteria bacterium; assembly: GCA_021741325.1. GTDB lineage: Bacteria > Pseudomonadota > Alphaproteobacteria > Micavibrionales > Micavibrionaceae > JAIOYC01. The sequence continues at coordinate 13,305 of JAIOYC010000025.1, read as the reverse complement.
TCAACGCTGGTTTTTGATTCTTTTGAAGCGTAAAAATAAAGCCTGCGCGGAGGACATCACGGAGCATTTTGACGTGGCGATTAAGACCGCCAGACGCGATATCGAGGGTCTGAAGGATGCGGGCAAGATCCGCTTCATCGGGGCGAAGAGAACGGGGTGTTACCAGATTATAGACAAATAGGCGCTGCACCCAATAACACCCACATTTCTAGGTTACGCCGCCTTGGCCTGCGGTTCGTGCCGTCCGCCGCGCTCGAAAGCCTCGATGTCCTCCAGGCGGTAAACGACCCGCATGCCCAGTTTCAGGTAGGCAGGGCCGATGTCTTGCCAGCGCCAACGCTCCAGCGTCCGCTGCGACATGCGCCAGCGTTTGGCCAGTTCGTACTGGTTGAGGTGGATGGTTTCCATGATAGTTCTCCTTTCATCAATGTGGGTTGATGGAAGAGGCCATTCTTGGTCTGGACGCTCTTCCAGAAAAATCGTACCATCAAAGAATGTCGGGTGCGGGCTGAACTCTTTTTTGTTCAGTTACATTTGGCAGCATCGCTCCGCATAGCAAACGGGCAATGTTTCGGTAGGAATGAGGAAACATCGGCAAATGCTGGGGTGCATCTTAGACGCATTCGAGTTCGAGTCCTCCGCCCACCGCCATTTGATACGTGACACCTCGATGGTGCACTATGCCCCACAGCCCCGACATTGCTCGCCCCTTTCAAACCAATTCATAACGCTTCGATTGTCAGGCTCACTCATTTTAACTAAGTCCTACGTTTCTCCCCTATCCAGCCCGTTTTAAGAACAGTTTTTCAATGCTATAGTCAGTCAGAGGTCAAAGCTTCTGAGAAAGTGATAAGCGATTTTAATTCAGTAAGTACCGAAATAAGGAGTGGCCATGAAAAAAATTTCGACTTTGTTTGTCTTATTAATGACTATAGGGCTCTTATCTGGTTGTGGAGCAGCATCTATTATGAATGCTCGTAGTGACATGGAGCAATCTAAGGTTAACTATAAAAATTGCCTTGCTCAGCACCCCAAAGATATAAATTCCTGCAACGGCGCTAAGGCTGCATATGAGGCAGATATGGAAGCGTTTAAAACAACGTCTAATCCATATGGGCAAAACGATACCGTCAATGTCAATGTTCGGAAACAATGATAGCTACAAAGGCACTTCTAAGTAAAAATGAGGCGCAAGAGCAAGCAGCTTTTAAATACTTTTTAGAAATGCGCAATTTCCAAGGTGATAGTGAATCCTTTGAAAGCATAGCGCCGCCCGCCCCGGACATTCTTTATAAAGATTCATTGGGGTATATTGCTTTTGAGCTTCTTGAAATTTGCGCTCCCAATATTGCCGGGGCGAAGTTTTATGATGGCGTATCATCTTACATCCGTCCTCATGACACATATAAAACCAAACTTAAGGACAAACTTAAAAAGAGCTACATAACAAATTATCCTGTAGAGCTTCTATGCTATACGGCAGGGAGAGTAGTTACTCCTGATGATTTGATTATTGAACATTTAAAACCAGTCATAGACGTACAAGACATCCAATTTTCTAAAATATGGCTTTTAGGAGATAATCTACATCTCCTGTATGATAAGCAATAAGGTGGATATCGATATTAAAGGATAAGTTTTGAAGCCCTGCAAAATAACATGGCAAGTGCGTGCTCAGCCCCCCAGTCGGCTTAGAAGGTTCAGCCCGTATGCTGAGGGAAACCCTTCAGGCTTCTTCCCCCGGCACCATGACCATCCAGGAAACGCCGAAGCGGTCCGTTACCATCCCGAAGCACGGTGACCAGAAGGTTTTCTTTAAGGGCATCTGAACCTGCCCGCCGTTGGACAGAAGGCCGAACACGCGAGCGGCCTCCTTTTCGGACGGCACGGAGAGAGTGAGGGAAAATCCCTTGAATCCGGGCTCCTCGCCGCACCCGTCGGATGCCATGATGGCCGTGCCACGGATACGGAAAACGCAATGCATGATCTTGTCTTCAAAACCGGGAGGAACCACGCCGGGGGGCGGCGGTTCGGGATTGTCCCGGAACCGCATGACCGCGCCCACCTGCGCGTCCAGCTCGGATTTGTAAAATTCGAGGGCCTCCTCGCACCGGCCGCCGAAAAACAGGTAGGGCTCGATAGACTGGCTGATGCCATCCTTTTTGGTCGCATTCATGGGCTTTCCTTATTCTATATCAGAAGCTTATATCAGCCTGCGGCCTGAAAGCTCATCCTTCAGGTAGGCGTAAAAAATAGGCGCCGCGACCAGACCGGAGAGACCGAACATCGTCTCCATAACAAGCATGGCGATCAAAAGTTCCCACGCGCGCGCGCGAATGCGGGTTCCGATGATGTGGGCGTTGAAGAAATATTCCAGCTTGTGAATGACCACCAGGAACACCAGGGAGCCGATCGCCGCCGAGGGAGAAACGCTGAGCGCGATCAGAAAAATGACCGTGTTGGAAATCAGGTTTCCCACCACGGGCAGAAGCCCCACAAGGAATGTGACCGCGATCATGGTTTTTGTGAAAGGCAGCGGATATCCCGTCATGGGCAGGATCACCACCAGGAAAATCCCCGTTAGAATCGTATTGAGGGCGGAAATCCGGATCTGGGAGAATACGATGCGGTGAAAGGCCGTGCCCAGGAATCTGATCCGCTCCGCGAGAGACAGGGACAAAGGCCCATCGAGGCCGCTCTGGAAGGCAGGGGTAAGCGCGATCATCCCGCCAATGATCATCCCGATCACGACATGCAGGAAGAACACCCCGAGCTCCCGCCCGAAGACGCTGAAATACCCGGCGTTTTCGCGCAGCCACGTGGCGGTGGCCTGCTGCCATTCCTCGATGGTCACGGGGAGATACTGGTGCATCCACAAGGGCAGATAGTTACGGGCCGTGTCCACGATGTCGGCCATTCTCTGGATCAGGACCACGATGCTTTCCGGTCCGCTGGATACATAGGACGCCGAGACAAGCCCGGCGAGCACCAGACCGGAAACCAGAATCAAGGCCAGAAGAGCCAGGAGGATGATCCGGCCCCATACGGGAATGATCCCTGCCCGGCCCAGGATTTTGGCCCCAAACTCCACAATGAAATACACAAGCAGCCCGCCCAGAAGCGCGGGCAGAAGACCCATCGCCAGGATGGAGAAAAGAGTGAAAAGGGCGAGGGACTGGGTGAAAATATACATCCGGTCTACAGCGGGCCGGGCGATGATGGTCATGCGATGTCTCCCCAAAAAGAATTCCACAGGAAATCTGCCTTAATCCCCGCCCGGACTCAAGGGCTTTGCGCGTAAAGCGGAGCCTTTCAGGGCCTTGACTTGCCCGCGGGGCCACGTTACCCCTTGGCAGCCTCCGCAAAGGCTCGAAAACCGCAAAAAAAGGACTTCTTTTCCCCATGCGCACGCCAAAATGGAAATTCAGCCTCTATCTGGCCATCCTTCTGTTCGGGATCATCACGGCCCTTCCCAATCTTTTCACGCCCGCCCAGCTTGAAAAATTACCGGGCTGGCTGCCCAAGAACCAGATCACCCTGGGGCTGGACCTGCGGGGCGGATCGCATCTCGTTCTGGAAGTGGATTCCGGTGCGCTGATAAAGGAACGCCTGGAATCGCTGGCCACCGACAGCCGGACCCTGCTGCGCGAGATAAAGGCTCCTGCCCGCACGGTAAGGGTTTTGCCCGACGGGGTGGTGATTACGCTGATCGACCCCGCGCGGCACGAGTCTGCTGTAAAGAAACTGGCCGAGCTGAATACCTCCGCGGACACAATGGGGTTTGGCAAAACCGCTGCGGAGCTGGATATCCTGCCGCAGGAAAACGGCGCCATCCGGCTGAATCTTACCGAGGCGGGTATTAAAGAGCGCATAGATTCCGCCCTGGCCCAGAGCCTTGAGATCGTCCGCCGCCGGATCGACCAGGTGGGCGTGGCGGAGCCCACCATCCAGCGCGTGGGCGATGACCGGATTCTGGTCCAGCTCCCCGGCCTTCAGGACCCCTCCCATCTGCGCAAGCTTCTGGGAAGCACAGCCAAGATGACCTTCCACCTTCTAGCCGAGGACGCGGCCTACGCGGGAGGGAAAGCCGGCCCGGGCGTCTCCATGCTGCCGGATATAGACGGGACAACCAGCTATCCCGTGCAAAACAAGGTGATGCTCAGCGGAGACCGCCTGACGGACGCGCAGGCGGGACTTAACCCGCAAAGCGGCCTGCCGATCGTGTCCTTCCGCTTTGACAGCGCGGGCGCGCGTCAGTTCGCCAAAGTCACCACCGAGAATGTGGGCAGGCCCTTTGCCATTGTACTGGACGGTAAAGTGCTAAGCGCTCCCGTTATCCAAGAACCCATCACTGGCGGATCCGGACAGATCAGCGGGAATTTCACGTTGCAGGAAACCGCCATGCTTTCCGCGCTTCTGCGCGCCGGCGCCCTGCCCGCTCCGCTCACCGTTATCGAAGAACGCACGGTCGGACCCGACCTGGGGAGCGACGCTATCGCTATGGGCATAAAGGCCGGGCTTATAGGCTTTGGGCTTGTATTTATCTTCATGCTTTTCCTTTATGGCCGCTGGGGTCTGATTGCGAATTTCGCGCTCGCGCTGAACGTGGTTCTGACCTTCGCGGTCCTGAGCCTTCTGGGCGCGACTCTTACTCTGCCGGGGATTGCGGGGATCATCCTTGGAATCGGGCTGGCGGTGGATGCGAACATCCTGATCAATGAGCGCATCCGCGAAGAGACCGAGAAAGGCCGAAACGGCTATTCGGCGCTGGACGCCGGGTTTAACCGGGCCTATGCCACCATCATCGATTCCAACGTGACGGGCCTCATCGCTACGGCCCTGTTGTATTATTTCGGCACGGGACCGGTGAAGGGTTTTGCGGTCACGATGGGGCTGGGCATCGCGACCTCCATGTTCACCGCCGTGTCGGTGGTCAAGGTCATCATGACAGAGCTGGTGCACCGCTACCGGATCAAGGACATCAAGATCAAACCCCTGATCGACCTGTTCCCGCAGGATACGAACATCAAGTTCATGAACGCGCGCTTTTTTGGAATTGGCGTCTCGTTCCTTCTTTCCATCGCATCCGTAATTCTCTTCTTTGCCCCCGGGCTCAATTACGGCGTGGATTTCAAGGGCGGGATCCAGATGGAGGTTGCCACGGAGGAACCCGCAGATCTCTCAAAATTCAGATCTTCCCTTCAATCGCTGGGACTGGGAGAAATCGCCCTGCAGGAATTCGGCAGCGACCACAGCGTCCTGATCCGGGCCGAGCGGAGGCCCGGCGGCGAGGAGGAACAAACCAAAGCCGTGGAGGCCATCAAGGAGGCCGTGCGCGGAATCGACGCGCAGGCGTCCTTTGAGCGCGTCGAGGTCGTCGGCCCCAAAGTCAGCGGGGAGCTGGCCGTCTCCGGCATCCTGGCGGTCATTTCCGCGGCCCTGTGCATGCTATTCTACATCTGGTGGCGGTTTGAATGGCCCTTTGCGGTGGGGGCGATCGTCACCCTGACGCTCGACATCACAAAGACCGTTGGATTTTTTGCCCTCACGGGGCTGGATTTCAACCTCACCGCCGTCGCAGCGATCCTGACCCTGATCGGGTATTCCGTGAACGACAAGGTGGTCGTGTATGACCGGATGCGGGAAAATATGCGCCTGTATAAATCCATGTCCCTGCGCGACCTGATCGACAAGAGCATCAATCAAACCCTGGCCCGCAGTCTGTATACCTCGGTGACGGCCTTCCTCGCCATGCTGCCCATGGCCATATGGGGCGGCAGCGCGGTGGAGAGCTTCGCGATTCCCATGGTGTTCGGGATTATCATCGCCGCGAGTTCCTCCGTGTTTATCGCGGCTCCGATCCTGCTGTTCCTTGGTGACTGGCGCGACCGGCGAAAAGCCCGGATAGAAGGAGAAAGCCCCTCCAGGAACGGGAAAACGGCCACATGATGGATCTCGACCTCGTTCACCTTATCAAATCGGTGGGATATGCGGGGTTATTTACGACCGTTTTTCTTGAAAACGGGGCCCTCATCTTTCTCTTCCTGCCCGGCGACACGCTTTTGTTTACCGCTGGAATTCTGGCCTCTCAGGGAATCCTTGATATACGGATTCTGATCGGCTGCTTCTTTGCCGCGTCCGTCCTGGGCTATATGTTCGGGTATTCCATAGGTCACAAAAGCGGTCTGGCGGTTTTCCGCATGGGCGACACGCGCTACCTCAAGCGGGTACATCTCGAAAAAGCGCAAAATTTTTACCGAAAATACGGGAACTGGGCTCTCGTCACGGGACGTTTCGTCCCGCTCCGCTCCTTCGTCAGTTTTCTGGCGGGCGCGGCCACGATGCCCTACCCCGCCTTCATGCTCTATAATATTCTGGGGGCTGTTGTCTGGGCCGGTGGTCTTCCCCTGCTCGGTTTTTATTTTGGAAAACTTATTCCTTCGGCCCATTCGGGCTTCCTCTACCTTATTCCGATCATTTCCGTTATCATTATAATTGTGGGTCTGCCCGCCATTTTATATTTTCGCAGAAAGCGGGAATCCGGAGACACGACCAAGAAAGGGCCAACGCCATGAAATTTTCCATTGCGTCCATTATAGGGGCCGCCGTCGGCTTCATCATGATCCTGGCCGCCATCGCCCACGGCACCGACAATTTTCTCGCTTTTGTGAATTTCGAAGGACTCATGATCGTGGTTGGGGGCTCCCTGGCGGTGGCCTTCATGAGCTTTCAGGCAAATTACGTGATCGAGGCGATCAAAGCCATCGGCCAGATGTTCATGCAGGCGACCGCCACGCACGAAAATCTTCATCACGACCTCATCGGAATCATCGCTTGGGCCCGGATCGTCAAGGAACGCGGATTGCGAGGGCTTGAGGATGAAACCACCGGCGGCAAGAACGACGTAAAAGATCCATTCGTCCGTTACGGACTCAATATGGTGGTCAGCAATTATACGCCCTCCGAGGTTCGGAGCATGATGGAAACCGCCGCCGAGGCCTGCTATGAGCGGGACACAACTCCGGGCCGCGTCCTGCTCGCCATGGCCAGCCACGCGCCGGCCTTCGGAATGGTGGGGACTCTTGTGGGGATGGTCATCATGCTGGGCCAGTTCAGCAGCGACATGTCGGGCGTTGGAAACGGCCTGGCGATCTCGCTTCTGGCGACGCTCTACGGCGTGCTGACCGCCCGGATGATCTATATGCCCGCGGCCTCCAAGATCATGCAAAAGCAAGAGGGGCTGAGATTCCGCAACCATCTCATCACCGAGGGCATGACCATGCTGGTGGCGAACAAATCCCCGCGCTATATCCAGGACCGTCTGAACAGCTATCTGCGGCCTGAAAGTCATTATGACATGGATAGTAAAATCTCAGAGACCATCAAGAAAGCGCCCACTTCCCGGAAGGATCCCCTGTTGAGGAGGCCTCCCGTCCTTCCCCGGGCTTTTCCCCCCAAGCCCGAGCCGGTGAAAAAATGATCACTCCGCCCAGAAGACACCGGCCCGGAGAAGAATCAGGCCTGGACGACTGGCTGATGACCTACGCGGATATGATCACGCTCCTGCTGTGTTTCTTCGCCGTCTTCCTGTCCGTGTCCGTGCCGAAGAAAGAAATCTTCGATCAGGCCCGGGAAAAAGTTCTGGAGCGTTTTGCCGACAATCAGGATGAAGACAGCAAAATTATTTCCTTGGCTCCGCCGCCCCCGCCCGCTCTCCCGCCCGGATTGAACGATCCGCGAAGCGGCGGGCTGAACGACGCATTCCCGTCCTTCGTGGATCTTCACCATTTGGGAGAAGGAAAAAGTACCCGGGAGCGCGAAGGAATCGAGGGGGAAAACACGGGGCAGGAAGAGAAAATAGAAAAAATTGAGGAAAAGCCTCCGGGTGACCGGATTTTAACGCTTGAAATTCCCAGCGCGGCTTTTTTCGCGAGCGGATCGGCCACCCTGAGCGCGGAGGGGCAAACGATTCTGCTCGAGATTCTTAAAAATCAGCTGAATGCTTCGCATCTTCAGGATTACACCATCACGATCGAAGGCCACACAGACGACGCCCCCATCAAGACTCTACAATTCCCCTCGAACTGGGAGCTTTCAACCGCCCGTGCCGCCTCCGTGGTGAGATTCTTCATCGAGCAAGGATTTCCCCCCGCGCGCCTGCGGGCGTCGGGATACGCGGATACCTTTCCCAAACTGCCCAACCGCGACGCGTCCGGCTCCCCTATACCGGGCAATCAAGCTGAAAACCGGCGCGTGCTGATCAAAATGGAAAAAATAGAAAAACTCCTGCCCTGACCGGAAGGCCCCCATGTCCCAGGATAACGCTTTGGCAAAAGCCCGCAGACTTTCTTTTCAGGATATGTTCACGCCCAAGCTTATCACGGTCCTGCGCGAAGGCTACGCGCTGAAGGATCTTCGCGCCGATGTCCTGGCCGGATTGACCGTGGCCGTGGTCGCCTTGCCTCTGTCCATGGCCATCGCCATTGCCTCCGGCACCACGCCCGAGCGCGGGCTTTACACGGCCATTATCGGGGGATTTATGGTATCACTCCTGGGCGGGAGCCGGTTTCAGATTGGCGGACCCGCGGGCGCTTTTATCATACTGGTGGCCGCCGTCCTGCAACGACATGGCTTCGAGGGACTGGCGCTTGCCACCATTCTCTCGGGACTGATGCTGACGGGAATCGGGTTTTTGCGCCTTGGAAATTACGTTAAATTTCTGCCCTACCCCGTTATTATCGGTTTCACAGCCGGGATCGCGGCCATTATTTTTCTGACCCAGATCCGTGAACTTCTGGGGCTTACGCTGGACGGCCCAGAGCCGGCCGCCCTTATCCCCAAATTGCTGGCTTTCGGGAGCGTTTTGTACGACTTCAATCCCTTCGCCCCGGTGCTGGCGCTCCTGACCGTGGGGATCATTGCCGGAATCAAGCGCTACAATCCTGAATGGCCTTCCTTCCTGATTGCGATCATCCTTGTCTCGGCCCTGGCGGCCTTCCTGCATATGCCCGTGGGGACGATCCAGACAGAATTCGGAGGAATCCCGAGTGGTTTGCCAGCCCCTTCCCTGCCTTCCATCTCCCTCGGTAAAATCCTGGCCGTTCTGCCCGATGCCGCTTCTTTCGCGCTGCTAGGCGCCATTGAATCCCTTCTCTCCGCCGTCGTCGCCGACGGTATGACCGGACGGCGACACCGGGCCAATTGCGAGCTTGTCGCGCAGGGAATAGCCAACATCGCCTCGGGCCTGTTCGGCGGATTCTGCGTCACGGGAACTATCGCCCGCACCGCCACGAATGTCCGGGCAGGCGGCCGCAGCCCGGTCGCGGGCATGATGCACGCGCTCTTCCTGCTGGTCTTTATGATGGTAGCGGCTCCCTTGGCGGCGTATATCCCCCTGGCCGCGCTGGCCGGCATTCTGGCGGTCGTGGCCTGGAACATGGTGGAGAAGGAAACCATCTCCGTTCTCTTCAGGGCCTCCCGCGCGGATACGCTCGTCCTGCTCAGCACCTTTCTCCTGACAATCTTCAGGGATCTGACAGAAGCTATCTGCATCGGGTTTGGCATGGGAACACTTGCTTTTTTGAACGCCGCCGCGCGCGCGGCCGGGAAATCTCCCTTCCCGCCCCCTGAGGAAGACAAGCCCGACAACGCCCCCACCGAAGGGCGGACCATGTATGACACCGGCACGGCCAGCGACCGGGATGTGGTGGTCTATCGCGTTCCCAGCGCCTTCTTTTTCGGAACGGCCGCCACCATTGGAATGATCCTGGATCGCATCGCCGAGCGGCCGCAGACGGTGATTTTGGATTTCGCGGCCGTTGATTTTCTTGATTCCACGGCGGCCTTCACGATTGAGGCCTTTGCGCGCAAAATAAACCAGCGGGGCGCAACCCTCATCCTGACGGGTACGGGACCAGGCGTAAGAAAAACGCTTCTAGCCCATAAGATTCACCCGCCCCATGTCCGTTTTGAAAATATTCTGGAAGAAGCGATTATCCGGTTACGTCACGAGGACCGCCTGGGGGATTGAGGAACGCATATGTTCCTATCCCGTCGTCTCTACCGGAGCGTATTGCGGGCCGTTCCTGCGGAGTGCTGTTCAGCCATTTTCAGGCCATCGGTCAGAGCCGCATACTGGCCCTTGAGGGTCTGGACAAGACTGGCAAAGCGTTTTTTATCCGCGCCCTGAAGCTCCTGCCCCGTGGGAAGGGCCACCGCAGATGGATTAACCTGAACGCCCGCCTGAACAACCTCGAAATGCAGATGAGGACCGGTCGCGCGCCCCGTGGAGCCCACATAGCCAATGATATCTCCCTGCTTCACGCGCTGGCCGACGCGCAGCCCACGGGCGAAGCCGTGCATGTGACCGTAGGCGGTCTTCAGACCCTTGTTGTGGGCGAGGCTGATATAATTCCCGTAGCCGTTCTTCCGCCCCACGAACTCCACCTTGCCGTCGCCCGCCGCATAAATGGGCGTGCCGGTGGGCGCTGCGAAATCGACGCCCTTGTGCATTTTCGTATACCCCAAAACGGGATGGCGGCGCATGCCGAACCCGGAAGACACCCGGGCGCCATCAATAGGGGTTTTCATGAGGGCTTTTCGGACGCTCTGGCCGTTGGGCTCGAAATAATCCGCATGACCATCGGCCATTTCATACCGGTAGATAGGTGTTTCACGGCCACCTGTCACAAGATTGGCATACTGAATATCGCCATAGCGGACAGCCTGGCCTTCCTCGGTTTCCTCGACCTCATAGAGGATCTCGACGGTATCGCCTTGCCGTATGTCGCGCTGGAAGTCCACATTCCAGGAATAAAGGCGGATGAGCTCGGCCACGACCCGGGAGGGGATGCCGGCTTTCTCGGCGGAGCCATAAAGAGAGGAGTCTATCGTCGTCTTATACGCATAAGAGCGCTTTACGAGCTCTTTTTCCTCAACCTTCGCGGAGAACGCGCCGTCGGAATTTTTGCGAACAGTCAGGGTTTTCACCGGGTCCAGATCGACTACCATTTTAGAAAATTCAACAGAGTCCGCGCCAGCGGGCCTGAAATAAACGTCCAGCTCCTGCCCCGGCTTGATCTTTGTCACATCGGTATATTCACTCAAAATCTTGGTCGCCTGATAGGCCTCTGTCCCCTGAAGGCCTGAGCCCTGCAAAAGGCCCGCGACCGTGTCCCCGTCACTGACCTTGAGCGTTTCACGCAAAGGGCGCGGCTTTTTCTGGAGCGCGGCGGAGGCTTTCCTCATGCCGTCGGACATATGGCTCACCAGAGCCATGCGGACCTGCGGATCAACGGCGGCTTCCGCGGAAGAGATAACATTGGAGGAATTCGGGAACGCTTCGCCCCAGTGAGACGTTTTCGAAGAGCTAAGGCCCAGGAAAACAAGGGAAGGCAAGAGAAGCACAACCAGCAGATTGTAGCGTGCGCGCAGGCGGTTTTGGGACGTCAGGAGATAGCGGCGACGGAGCCTGAAAATCCTGTGAAGAGTAAATTTGTGCTGAATATTTTTAATGAAACTCATGCCGCTGGATTGCTCCGGTTATTGTACACAAACTAAAACCTTAGAATTAAAAAGAAAGTAGGAAAAGGCCTGATCGCTCTGAAGACCCTACCTTTCCCGCGTTTCTTCCCTCATGGTTAGCACAAGCCGCCGACCCTGCCAACCCGCAAAGCCCATAAATAAGCTTGTCTTGGGATAAAGCAGATATTTTCAATAAAATCAACCCTAGAATTCGTAGAGATAGCCGACGAGCGCTCCCACGCCCTGTGTATCCACTCCGGATTCCCGCAGGGCGCGATAGCCGAGATCAAGCGTCAGGCCGTTTTCAAAGGCATATCCAGCCGAAAGCTGGGAAAGACGGTCATCCGCATCGGCGCCTCCCCTTACATCCATGTCCCGGTTCGTGTGGGACAAAACGACGTTCCAGCGCTCATAGATCTCCAGAGCCGCGCTGCCGGTCAGGTAGTCCACATCATCATCCGTGCCGTCCAGATTGCGGATTCCCGCCCATTCCGCCAACAAGACGGTTTCTACCCCCTCGGCCAGCGGAAACGTATAATTCACACCCAGCGCATAGGCCGACTCACGCTCTGCGCCTATATCGGCATCGCCCGCCGCCTGGCTTCGGAAACCGGCATGCGTGGTCAGGCCTTTGACACCCAGCGGCGCGGCGCTATCCAGCGCGAGGGTATAGGAAGAAAAATCCTCGGTATTGCTCACCCCGCCGTCGCTCTTGTCCACGGGACCGCGACGGGTGGCCAGGGAATCAGATAGAAAGCTTGTCTCCGCAAAGAAGGTCGCGGCGCTCAGAGTGTGCTCTCCGCTCTGCTCATCGCCCACAGTGACGCTTCCTCCGAAGCCGACTTTTTCCGTCGTCTCGTAATCTTCAGCGAAATCATTGCCCCAGATGCCCGGTGTCAGATCCCAGGCCATGCCGAAGGCCGGATTGAATTTCCCTGCCACCAGCCTGTACGCGTCATCCGTCCAGGAGACAAAAAGCTGTTCGGCGAACAGGCCCTCATTGTCCAGGACGGTATTGTCGCCGGCGTCCGTATCCTGCACGGGCTCAAGAACCAGGCCTGTTTCCACCGCCAGATGATCGTTCAGAAGCAGCGCGATATAGGGCTCGATCTTGGTGTAGATCGTGTTGGTTTCGAGATCCTTATCATCCGAATCGACATTCCAGTTATTACGAAGCTCAAAGGACACTGCGCCCTGAACCACTGGGAAAGAGGCCGGGCGGGATTCTTCTTCCTGCGCGCGGACTCCTTGGGGAAGGCCCAAAAAGGTTAAAGATAACAGGGATGAAAGAAGGAAGAGTCTTTGAAGCTTCATGAAACAGTTTCTCCGGTAAAAACAATAAAAGGTAACTGAGACGCATTCTCATTTGAGGCGCACTATATCCATCTTTGGTTTTTTTAAAAGCCCAAAAGAACATTTTTTCTGGACTTTTCTATCCTTATTTGCAATAAGACTGCATGATCAAGGAAATAGAAGACTCAACCGTTTTTAAGGCCTTCAAGGAAGCAGGAAAGCTGAATTATTTTCAAGGCCTGCAGGCGTATGAAATCGCCAAACACGGGGTAGCCCTGGATTTGGATGATTCTGTGAATGGCCTGAAAATCCAGCTGACGAATTTGGGCGGCGATACCGCTCCGCTGGTTGCAAAACTAAAAGCCCAGACTTTAAGGGAATTCAAACAAACCCTGAATGAAGCCGCCACGGAATTCCGGAAGAAGGAAGACAAAGAATTTATAGGAATGCTAGATGATCTTCAAAGGATCAGGCAGTCAATGACTCCAG
>JAIOYC010000024.1 GCA_021741325.1 Alphaproteobacteria bacterium | reverse complement strand
ACATGGGCATGATCACTGATCACGATGTGGTCCTCCTTCTCTCCAATTCGGGCGAGAACAGCGAACTTTCCGACCTGATCCACTACACGCGCCGTTATGGGATCGCCCTGATCGCCATGACGGGCAATCCTGCCAGCTCGCTGGCCAAGCATGCCGATATTGCCCTGCTTTTGCCCAAGGTTCCCGATGCCTGTCCCAACGGGCTGGCCCCCACGACCTCCACCACCATGATGATGGCGCTGGGTGATGCTTTGGCCGTGGCGCTTCTGGAGCGCATGGGTTTAACGCCGGAGCAATACCGGGTCTTTCATCCTGGCGGCAAGCTGGGCCAGCGCCTCCTGAAAGTGCGAGATCTGATGGTCAAGAAGACCGATTTGCCGCTGGTGAAAGAAGATGCAAAAATGGATGAGGCATTGCTGGTCCTGACCGGGAAAAATCTCGGCGCGGTAATCGTCACAGATGCGACGGGTGCCTTGCGCGGCATTATAACGGACGGCGACCTGAAGCGTCACATGGCGCCCGATCTTCTCCAAAAGGGCGTATCCGCCATCATGACCGCCAACCCGAAAACCATCGGACCGGATGCTCTGGCCGCCGAGGCCCTGGAGATCATGACCAAAAAACCCGGCCGTTACATGACCAGCCTGATCGTTCTGGAAGACGGATTGCCCTCCGGCATGATCCGGCTTCAGGACTGCCTTCAGGCGGGCCTAAGCTAGGAGGTTCCATCTATGCAGGGCAGCCCCGATTCTTCGGAAAGGCTCAAGCGGATTGGAGAAAGGCAATTCTCCCCGCGCCCCCATTCAACCGGGTATTCCCGGTTCATCCGCCACATGCGGCTTATATTGCCTCTCATGGCGCTGGCCTTGGTGGCTGCCGTATTCACCTGGCGCACCACTGAAAAGAATTTCATTGTCCGGCGCGCCCAGGAGGCCAAATCCGATGAAAAAATGATCGGGCGGAACGAACTTGTGAATCCCCGCTTCGAAAGCGTAGACCAGAAAAACCGTCCCTATACCGTGGTGGCCAAACGCGCCGTGCGCGGAGAGGCCGGCAAGGAAGAGAACACCATTACGCTGGAAGAACCGATCGCCAACATGAAAATGGAGAATGGAAGCCACATCGCCGCACAGGCCGCACAGGGAATCTATACTCAAACCGACGATACTCTTTTATTGCAGGGTGGCGTTCAGCTGTCCCATGACAAAGGGTACCGTGTAGACACCCAGACCCTGCGCTTGAATCTCAAGAAGGGAACCGCCCTCACCGAGACGCCCGTGCGCGGAGAAGGTCCGCTGGGGAGCCTAGAGGCTCATGGTCTTCGGGCCGATGAAAAGCAGGGGCTTTTGTGGCTCAAGGGTCCGGCCAAACTGATTATCACCCAATCCGCATCGAACCTGGACAAAGAAGGTATTTTTCCATGAAACTCCTGATATTTTTATCTGTCGCTTTTTGCTGCACTCTGTCTTTTGCACAAGCGCAGCAAAAGACTGTTACCCCTTTGCAAAACCCCCTGGAAATAACAGCGGATGAATCTCTGGAATGGCAACGTGACGATAAAATCTTTGTTGCGCGTAAAAACGCAATGGCAAAACAAGGCCCTTCTTCGGTTTCCGCCGAGATTTTGACCGCGCATTACCGCGAGGAAAAAGGATCGGGAATGGATATTTGGAAGGTGGAGGCGGAAAAAAATGTGGTGATCCGCTCCCAGGAAAGCGCGGCTTTCGGGGATCAGGCGGACTACGACCTTCAAAAAGGCTTGGCGATCATGACAGGCCAGAACTTGCGGATGGAATCTCCGGATCAGACCCTCACCGCCCGCACCCGCTTTGAATATCATGTGCAGGATGGGCGGGTAAAAGCCCTGGGTGGGGCCAAAATCACCCGCAAAAATATAAACGGTCATGGCGATACGCTCGAAGCCGATGAAATTTCCGCTCTCCTGCAGCAAAACGAGAAAGGACAGCGCGTCCTGAAAACCCTGGAAGCCAGGGGACACGTGGTGATCACCACCGCGCAGGAAATCGTGACCGGTGCCTATGGAATTTACGACGCCAACCTGAACAAAGCGACCCTCACCGGAAACGTAACCATCCGGCGCGGGCAGAATCTCCTGCAGGGGGAAAAAGCCGAAGTGAATCTGAACACGAATGTCAGTCGTATTTTTGGAGGCTCCGCCGCCGGCGGACGCGTGCGCGGCGTTTTCTATCCGGGAAGCGAAAAAAATAAAGGGCCTTAGCTTACCGCCATATTCCTGATATGGGTCTCGGGCAGATCGACATTGAAGCACCGCTGGTAATATTCTCCGATCAGGGGCCTTTCGGTTTCATCGCACCGGTTGAGGAAGGATAAACGAAAAGACAATTCGCGATCCTGAAGAATCAGCATATTCTCTATCCAGCTCAAAACCGTGCGAGGACTCATCACGGTAGAGAGATCCCCGTTGATAAAACCTTCGCGCGTTAGATCCGCCAAACGCACCATCGCACTCACATCTGACCGACCCTCCTCGGTATCCAGATCCGGAAATTTCGCCAGCATAATCCGCACCTCGTCATCGTGCGACAAATAATTAAGAGTGCTCACGATATTCCACCGGTCCATCTGGGCCTGGTTGATGGCTTGCGTCCCGTGATACAGGCCCGTGGTGTCGCCCAGACCCACGGTGTTGGTCGTGGAGAACAGACGGAACGCGGGATGGGGACGGATGATCCGGTTCTGGTCCAGCAGCGTAAGCCGTCCGTCTCCTTCCAGCACACGCTGAATCACGAACATCACATCCGGACGGCCGGCGTCATACTCATCAAACACCAGCGCTACGGGGTTTTGAATGGCCCAGGGCAAAAGCCCGTCCCGCCATTCTGTCACCTGCCGACCTTCCTTGAGCACAATGGCGTCCTTGCCGATCAGGTCCACGCGGCTCACATGGGAATCGAGGTTGATCCGCACACAAGGCCAGTTCAGTCGCGCAGCAACCTGTTCGATATGGGTGGATTTTCCGGTGCCGTGATATCCTTGAATCATCACCCGGCGGTTGTGCGCAAAACCCGCGAGGATGGCCAGCGTCGTGTCATGGTCAAATTGATAGGTCGGATCGATCTCCGGAACGTTCGCGGTGGTTTCGAGAAAGCCCGGCACCTTCCAGTCCGTCTCAAGGCCAAACACCTCGCGCACATTGTAGTGCGTATCGGGAATGGAGGTGTACTTACCCTCTTTCGCCTTGATGTGGGTGATGTCAAACGACATTGTCCGGTCGGATTCAACATCCTTGTTCAATTGTTCGGGCATATTGATCCTTCTGTTTCATACCGGCGAAAATGGGAACTTCTAGGGACAGAATATAAAGATCCCTGCTTCCGCGGGGAAGACAGAAAAGGGGGGCGCACTCCGAAAACATATAGGAGTTGGATCTTGCGTTTAAAGCTCTGCCAGACCATCAAATTTTTCATAAGCCAGCTTCAAGATGGTGTAGGCCATATTGATGCGTTTGAGCAACTCCTCGGACTCGGCGGAGCCGCCATTCAGATCCGGATGATGTTTCTTGGCCAGCGCGCGATAGCGTTCGCGGATTGCCTCCAGCGTGACCGGAGGAGACAAATCCATCACCGCCAGCGCTTCGGCTTCGGGCGTATTGTGATCGAGGACTCTCTCCCGCTTGGAGGGAGTTTCCTCCGTAAAATGATAGGTCTGCCAGATCTTGCGCTTCAGGGCGTCCGTCGTTTCCCCCTCCACCCCATAGCGCCAGGTGGGCCGGTCGCCATAGAGGCTCTTGTGCATATGCGCCTGAACTTCGGCATCGGACATGCCGGAGAAAAAATTCCATGCCGCGTTATATTCGCGCGCATGCTCCTGACAGAAATTATAATATTCGTGCAGCCCCCTGTCCTTGGGCGCCCGGTGTTCTCCCGCAGCGGTACAGCCCGGCATGTTACAGATGTGGGCCTTGCCTTTCGTCCGGTTTTCTTCGGCGGCGAATTCAGGGGAATTGGGCTTTAAAAATATACGCGGCATTGGCTGTCCTGCTAGAATACAGAGTCTTCTCTAAAATATGGTAACAGTTTTTACGGCCGCAGGCCATGGGAGTATAAATGACCTTAAGCGATTTGATCAGAAAGAAAATTACCGAGCATTTTGAACCGGAACACCTGCTTCTTGTCAATGAAAGCCACAAGCACAGGGGACATGCCGGTGACGACGGATCCGGAGAGACTCATTTCTATCTGGAGGTTTCCTCTGCCCGATTCATCGGAAAAAGCCGGCTGGAAAGGCACAGGCTGGTCTATGCGGCGCTGGATGGTTTCTTTCCTGCAGGACTTCACGCGCTCTCCTTGAAAACCTTTTTGCCGGGCGAGTTTAAAAAAACGGAATAATTTCGCAAAAAAACACACGCTATGATTGTATATTTAGATTCAAGCATATATATTTTGGTGTATAAAGTTTGTTCGTTATGGGGGAATCATGACAGAAAACACCAAAAGCTTCTTGAATATCCTGAGTCCATCCGAAACCAAGACCTCCTTGGTCAGCCGCAATATTCGCATCATCGGCCACCGCACCTCCATAAGGCTGGAGCCTGAAATGTGGCTGGCCCTGAAAGATATTGCCCTGCGTGAAAAATGCTCGATCCATGATTTATGTTCCGTCGTCAGTATGCGAAAAAGGAAAAATGCGTCCCTTACCGCCGCTATTCGAGTGTTTTTAATGCTCTATTTTCGAGCGTCTTCCACGGAAGAGGGACATAGCCGGGCCGGCCATGGCAGTATCGAGATGATGAAACGGCGGGCACGTATATCAGACATGCCCGCGCCGCCAAATACCCGCCCACATCCGGTCCCGATGTGGGCAGAGGAGCGCGCATAAGCCCTTTCCCCGGAACCATTCACACCGTATGATGCCTCCGCGAGGAGACACAGGTATGAAATTTTTGGATCAGGCGAAAATCTTTCTTAAAAGCGGCGACGGCGGGCCGGGCTGCGTCAGTTTTCACCGAGAGAAATTTGTTGAATTCGGGGGGCCCGACGGAGGAAATGGCGGACGGGGCGGCGATGTCATTTTTGAGGTCGCCGATACGCTGAATACCTTGATCGATTTTCGTTATCGCCAGCATTTTCGGGCGGAAAATGGAGCCAACGGCGCAGGACGCCTCCGCAGCGGCGCGGGAGGCGCGGATTGCATCGTGAAAGTGCCCGTGGGCACACAAATTCTGGATGAAGACCGCGAGACGGTCCTGGCCGATTTTACAACGCTCGGAGAGCGGCTGGTGTTTCTGAAGGGCGGAGACGGCGGATTCGGCAATGCGCATTATAAAAGCTCCACCAATCAGGCTCCCCGCAAAAGCACCCCCGGCTGGCCGGGACAGGAGCGGGAAGTCTGGCTCCGCCTCAAACTGATTGCCGATGCCGGCTTGGTCGGGCTTCCCAATGCGGGCAAGTCGACCTTTCTGGCGGCCTCCTCGAATGCGACACCCAAGATCGCCGATTATCCCTTCACCACACTGCATCCCAATCTGGGCGTCGTGAAGATCGCGAACTACGATTTCGTGCTGGCGGACATACCGGGCCTTATCGAGGGAGCCCACGAAGGGCACGGGCTGGGGGATCGTTTCCTGGGCCATGTGGAGCGTACGCGCGTACTTCTTCATCTCATCGACTGCACCCAGGACGACATCGAGGGCGCGTATATCACTATCCGGGAAGAACTGGAGAAATACGGCCATGGTCTTGCGGAAAAGGAAGAGATTATCGCCCTGAACAAATCCGACGCACTCGGCCCGGAACTGGCGGAAGACCAACGGTCTCTTCTGGAGCAGGCTATCGGAAAACCGGTCTATAAAATCTCGGCCGTCTCTGGGGAAGGCGTCCGGGAGATTTTGTTCAAACTGGCCGATACAATCACCAAATCAAAAGCAAAAATGGATATGAGCGATAAATTATAATCGTTTCTTTTACCCGGACCCAAATCATGGACGCCCTGCCCGTTATTTTCTCCCTCTCCGGCCTTGGGCTTAAAGAAGAAGAGCGCCTGCTTTTCAAATCCGCCAACCCGCTCGGCTTCATCCTGTTCGCGCGCAATTGCGAAAATCCTAAACAGGTCCGGGATCTGACCGATGCCTTAAAAAATGCGGTGGGGCGCGATTGCCCTGTCCTGATCGATCAGGAGGGGGGGCGGGTGCAAAGACTGAAACCGCCCGCCTGGCCGCAATACCCGCCCTTGAAAAGTTTCGGGGACATGGCTGCGGACGATATGCCCGGGGCGCTGGAAAAATTGCGCCGGCGGACATGTTCCATCGCCGGAGATCTCAAAAATATCGGCGTGAGCGTCAATTGCGATCCGGTTTTGGATGTCCTTACCCCCTCGACCCACGACGTGATCGGGGACCGGTCTTTTTCCGGAAATGCGGACATTGTCGCCCGGCTGGGCCTTGCGGTTTGCCGCCACTATCTGGAGGCTGGAATCACGCCCGTCATCAAGCATATGCCCGGACATGGCCGTACCCGCGCGGACAGCCATAAGGAGGTTCCCGTCGTGGATGCGTCCCTTCGGGAATTGCGGGAGAGCGATTTTCATCCTTTCCGGATCATCGCCGAATCGGACATTGGCCCGGCGGTCTGGGGCATGCCCACGCCCGTTTTGTACACCGCCCTGGACGCGAACAGGCCCGCTTGCGTGTCGAAAGCCGTCATTCAAAAAACCATACGGGAGGATATCGGCTTTAAGGGTGTGCTGGTCAGCGACGCCCTCGACATGGGCGGATTCGACGGATGCGGGGACGCGCCCGGACGGGTGAAAGCCGTGCTGGACGCGGGCTGCGACCTGGCCCTACATTGCACGGGAAAGCTTGATGAGATGGAAGCCATTGCCGCCACAGCGCCCGCGATAAGAAAAGATACGCTGAACCGCTTGCAAAAGGCCGCGGAATTTTCGAGTATGGCGGCGTGATTCATAAAGGAGATCAAGCATGACAGGCGTGGCGATCGTAACGGGCGGGACACGGGGGATTGGAAAAGAAATCTCCAAAGCGCTGGCGAAAGACGGCTTCAAGGTCTGCGCCTTCTATGCCGGCAACGAGGACGCGGCACAGGCTTTCCGCGATGAAACCGGCCTGATGACCGTGCAGGTCGATGTGACCGACGATGAACATTGCCAAAAGGCCATCGCCCAGGTCGAAAAGCAGCTGGGGCCCGTCACGGCCCTGGTCAACAACGCGGGCATTACGCGCGATGGAACCCTGCACAAGATGAGTCTGGAAAACTGGCGCGAGGTCATCGATACAAACCTGACATCCTGTTTTATCATGTGCCGGGGCGTCATCGGCGGTATGAGGGAGCGCGGATTTGGGCGGATCATCAACATCAGCTCCATCAACGGGCAAAAGGGCCAGTTCGGCCAGACGAATTATTCCGCGGCCAAGGCCGGGATGCTGGGATTCACGAAGGCGCTGGCGCTGGAAAGCGCCGCCAAGGGAATCACGGTCAACGCGATCTGCCCCGGCTATATCGAAACGGAAATGACGGGTTCGATGCGCCCCGAAGTCCTGGACAGCATCATCAAGCAAATCCCCATCACCCGCATGGGCCATCCGGACGAAATCGCCTCTATCGTGGCGTTTTTGGCCTCGGACAAGGCGTCCTTTATCACGGGAACGACCATCGCCGCCAATGGCGGACAATACATGGCGTAGCCGCACCCAGTGCTTTCCTTTCGGATAAGCCTTTCTTTCCATTGAATTTTTCGAATTCACAAGTTCGTTTGTCATTTTTTGGGGAGGGGGTGGGGGTAGACCGGCGAGCGTACGCAGAGCGGCCCTTCAGAGGGATCCGGGGAGGACGGGATTTTTTCTGGAAGGACGAAAGCGCATAGAGAGCATTATAGGAATTTTTTCCTCACACGTCAAGAGGATTTGGAAAAATTCACGCAAAGACCGCAAAAGAAACCGCAAAGGACGCAAGAAGTATGGCCGTTTCGAACGAAGAACCCGGCCAGCGCATCGGCGCTCAGGGCCACGGCTGAGATCCTCGAGTTTTAAAGTAAAAATACTGAACCACGAAGACACGAAGCGCACGAAGAAGAAGAAAAAAAGTTTAACCACAGAGTTCACGGAGAAGAAAAAATAGATTCTTTTTCTCTCTCTTCTCCTTGTTTATCTCTGTGTTCTCTGTGGTATTAGGGTCCAAACTCAATTAATAAACATTCAAGTTATTGATAGAGAAAAAGTCTTTAACGCAGAAAGCGGAGGCTGCGCAGAGTCCGCAGAGAAGTTTTTTCTTTTATAGTCATTCCCAATAACTTTTGAACATCTTTCAAGCCTGTCATCACCCGCTTTATGCGGGTGATCCATGGATTACCCGGACAAGCCGGGTAATGACGGCGGGGGGGTGACGTATAATTCTTAATTGGAATGACTACAACTCTGCGCGCTCTGCGTCTTCTCTGCTTATCTCTGCGTTAAAAATTGTTTATGAAACACGGCAATCTCTTTGTAATTGAGTCTGGACCCTAATTTTCCTCTTCGTGCGCTTCGTGTCTTCGTGGTTAAAAATACTTCTTCTTGCGCGCGTGATCCATAAACTGCGATGGGTTGCACGGACCATGCTTCGCCAAGGCTTCGCATGGCAAAGCAAGCCGTGCAATGACGGTTTTTTGAAAAATGTCTCAATTATGAATGGGATCACTTTAATATGGGCGTCTTCGTTCCTTCGGACCTTCGCGTTTAAATCTTTTCTTTTTCCTTTGTGATTCTTTGAGTCCTTTGGGGTGAAAATCCTGCGATGGTTTTCATAAGCATGCACATAGAGGAAATTGAATCGTCGGCTCCGCGGGAAAGCAGGGAGGAACGCTGCGCTTATCAAAAATAGAACTTTTGTCCTTGTGCATTTCATCCACAGGGTATAAAGTCACAGCGTTTAGTTTATTACGGTCTTAGCGCTTCTGTTGGACTCTTTAAGGTTTCGCCGACTGTAATAACAGAAATTTTAACAAATATGCGCGCTTTAGGCGCCGCCGCATTCCTGTGTCCGGAAGCGGCAGGCTGCGCCGCGCCAATGGAGAATCACATGACGAAGAGGATGCTTATTGATGCAACCCACGATGAAGAAACGCGGGTTGCAATTGTTGATGAAGGCCGTTTGCTGGAATTCGACTATGAGAGCAAGTACAGAAAACCCCTGAAGGGCAATATCTTCCTGGCCAAAGTCACCCGCGTGGAGCCTTCGCTTCAGGCGGCCTTTGTGAATTACGGCGGAAACCGGCACGGCTTCCTGCCTTTTTCAGAAATTCATCCCGATTATTTCCGGATTCCGATCGCGGACCGCGAAGCCCTCATGGCCGAGCAGGAAGAAGCCATCGCACAGGCCGAAGCCCACGAGGCGGCCGAGGAAATTCATGACCAGAACGCCGAGATGGCGGAACAGGATGGCGGATCTTCGGCAGAGATCGAGCCTGAGCCGATCCACATTGCCTCTGACAACGTAAGGCAGGCCGACGATGAGCCCGCGGGTCCTTTTGAAGTTGCGGGCACGGATATTGCGGATAGTGAAGACGATTTGGACGGCAACACCGTGTCCGGCGCCGAAGGCGAGGAGGACGACCATCGTGACGACGGCCATGCAAGCCATCCGGAATCCGGAGAAGATACCGGGGAAGAAACCGAAAACGGGCATGGTTCCGGGGAGCAGGATTCGAACGGGCAGAGACGCTCGGGCCGTCATGATAGACATCGCCGCGGCGGATCGGGGAAAAAGCGTTTCCCGCACAAGAATCGCTCGACGGAGCGGTTTGACGATATGGATGAAGAGGAACGCTTCCGATTCAACCTGCGCCGCCGCTATAAAATTCAAGAAGTCATCAAGCGCGGCCAGATCATGCTGGTTCAGGTTTCAAAGGAAGAGCGCGGCAACAAGGGGGCGGCTGTCAGCTCCTATCTTTCGCTGCCGGGCCGTTACTGCGTGTTGATGCCCAATTCGCCGCGCGCGGGCGGCGTCAGTCGCAAGATCGCCAATTACAAAGACCGCAACCGGATGCGGGAGATTATCCGCGAACTGGAGGTGCCCAAGGGCATGTCGGTTATCCTGCGCACGGCCGGGGTGGAGCGTACCAAGGCCGAGATTAAACGGGATCTGGATTACCTTATCCGGCTATGGAACGATATCCGCGACCTTACGCTTCAATCGTCCGCGCCTTCCCTGGTCTATGAGGAAGCGGATCTCATCAAGCGGGCCGTACGGGATCTCTACACGGGCGACGTGGAGGAGATTCACGTGGCCGGCGCAGAAGGATTCAAAACGGCCAAGGGCTTCATGAAGCTTCTGATGCCTTCTCATGTGAAGCGTATCCATGAACACACCGATGCCCATGTGCCCTTGTTCAGCCGCTATAAGGCTGAAGATCAGATCGTGGAGATCGGCGAGCCGCAGGTGCGGCTTCCTTCCGGCGGCTATCTGGTCATCAACCCGACCGAAGCCCTGGTGTCCGTCGATGTGAACTCCGGCAAGGCCACCAAGGAGCGCCATATCGAGGAAACGGCGCTGAGAACCAATCTCGAGGCCGCGGAAGAAGTCGCGCGGCAATTGCGCCTGCGCGACCTTGGCGGGCTCATCGTGATCGATTTTATTGACATGGAAGACCGGCGCAACAACGCAAGGGTCGAGCGCCGCATGCGCGACGCCCTGAGCACCGACCGCGCCCGCATCCAGATGGGAAGAATCTCGTCTTTCGGCCTGATGGAGCTCTCCCGCCAGCGGATGAACCCCAGCCTTACGGAGGCCCAGTTCGGGCTTTGCAAGCATTGCAAGGGCGTGGGACGGATCCGGACCGCGGACGCGCTTTCTATTATCGTGCTGCGCGCCATCGAGGAGGAAGGTCTGCGGGCCCGCGCCGCGCAAGTCATCGCGCACGTCACGAGTGAAGTGGCTCTTTATATCCTGAACCACAAACGGCGCAATCTGGCCGAGATCGAAGCCCGGCACACTTTGCAGGTTCTTATCCGGGTCGATGATGAAATCATGGGCTCGGATTACCGCGTGGAAGTCTCGCGTCCCGTTAAAAACAACGAGGACGAAGAAGAAACCCAGGAAGACAGAGTCAGAGCCTCCGCACCCGTGGAAGAGGAAGAGCGTGATCACGGACGCGTCAGACCCGCTGAACGGGGAGATCAGGAACGGGGAGATTCCGACCGGACCGCGGGGCGCCGTCGTGGACGCCGTGGCGGACGCCGCAGGAACGGCCGTGACGAAGGGGATCAAAACCCGAATCCGAGATCTGATTCCGATATGAGCAATAGCGACGAGGATTTTTCCCCTGCGCCGGAGCTCGTTCCTTATGCGGCGGC
This sequence comes from Alphaproteobacteria bacterium, assembly GCA_021741325.1. Taxonomy (GTDB): domain Bacteria; phylum Pseudomonadota; class Alphaproteobacteria; order Micavibrionales; family Micavibrionaceae; genus JAIOYC01. Next base: position 9,791 of record JAIOYC010000024.1, on the reverse strand, counting down.
TGAGGAGCCGAAGAATTCTCCGCCCGCTGCGGACGAGCAAGACACCGCCCCGCCTGTACGGGCGCGCCGCGGGGGCAGGCCGCCTTCCGTCCCCAAGCCTTCGGTAGAGGCTTCCCCGGTGGAAGAAACAGCGTCACAGAAATCCCCGGACAAGGAATCCGCACCGGGCCCCACAGCCCCGAAAAGACGGGCTGTCCGGGCTTCGAACGCGCCCGACAAGGCGGCACCTGCGCGTGATTACGAAACGGTCAATAAACCCCCTGAAAACAAGAAAAAAGGCTGGTGGAGCCGTTAAAAGGCTCCTCCTTCCTCTTGAGGGCAAACTCCCCAATAGCCTCTGCACGGCCTATTTTTCGAAAAATTTGACATTTTCGTAAAATGTCAGGCAAAATTAAGAATATAGTAACTATAAGGCCGGAGGGTGTGAATGAAGAGTCTTGAAAAAAATGACAAAATCGAAGAGCTGGCGGTCAATTCCCTGCTTACCTTGAAAATAGGGGCCGAAACGGACACCGCGGTCGAAAAAGTGACCCTTCGAGAAAGCCATGAATTGCCATCGGTCCGGAGCACCTTGGAAAGCGATTCGAATTTCTCCCTTTCCTCACCCAATATTCAAGGAGTACGCGATCTTTCCTATACTGGGAAATCAGGAGGAAGTTTAGTCTTGGGTATCATTGAAGGAGATGACAACGACAATGAATTGTGGGGCTTGGGCGGCTCTATTTTTGATAATATAAGCGATCAGATCTATGGCTATGGTGGAAATGACTATCTGAACGGAATGGGAGGAAATGATTTCCTTTATGGCGGTTCCGGAGATGATGTTCTGGATGGTGGATTTGGAAACGACCAGCTTTATGGAGAATCTGGAGATGACGTTTTGTTTGGCGGACAGGGTTCTGACGAACTGTATGGAGGCACAGGAAACGACATGCTCTCCGGAAGTGACGGTAACGACCACTTATACGGCGGTTCAGGAAACGATACGATCTCTGGAGGATACGGTAACGATACGATCTATTACACGGCCAGCCCCGTTTTCGAAATAAACTACATTTATGGCGGCTGGGGCGTCGACACGGTTGACTACGCGGACTCCGACGAGGGGGTTCTGATCAACATTTCCAACCAGACCGTTGCGATCTCCGGCGTAACGCTCCTCGCCCTCAAAGGCCAGGACATTCACGGCGATTTCTTTTTGGATATATACACCTATGACATCGAAAACGTGGTGGGATCCGGGTACGACGATATTCTTGTTCTGAACGAGTTTTCGAACACGGCGTGGGGCGGGGCGCAGGACGATATTATCTATGCCGGCGCGGGCAACGATACGGTGTATGGCGGGTCCGGCGAGGATGAAATCTACGGCGACGCGGGCGTCGATGTCCTCTATGGAGACGCCGGCAACGATTATATTTACGGCGGCGGGGACGGCGATTTCATCTGGGGCGGCGGCGATGACGATTACATCTATGGCGGGTCCGGAAGCGACACGATCTACGGCGGAAACGGCTATGACCGTATCTGGGGCGAGTCCGGAAGCGACACGATCTATGCCGGTGAATGGCGCGACATCGTCTATGGCGGATCCGGAAACGACATTCTCCATGGCGACGGCGGAGACGACGATCTCTACGGCGATGAGAACAACGACATACTCCATGGCGGGGACGGCGAAGACGATCTCTATGGCGGGACCGGGGACGATACGCTCTATGGCGGGGCCGGCGACGACAGGATCTACGGGGATGAGGACAACGACATCCTGTACGGGGATGCGGGAGCCGACCAGATCCGCGGCGGCGCGGGCGACGACACGCTTTACGGAGGCTCCGGCCTCGACCAGATCTGGGGAGATTCAGGCGCGGACATCTTCGTGTTCGAGGCCGCCACCGCCTTCGACGCGATCGACAGCCTCCGGGATTTCTCGAGCGCGCAGGGCGACGCCATCGACATCTCCGATCTCCTCTTCGGATACGACCCCGCGCAAAGCGCCATCGACGATTTCGTCCTCTACAACGCGGCCAACGGAAACCTCGTCGTCGACAGAGACGGCGCGGGCGGTGCATACCAGATGCAAATCGTCCTGGATTTCTATTCCACGGGCGGCGTCGGCGCCACCACCGCACAGGACATGCTCGACAACGGAAGCTTGATTGTCACTTAAGGGGAATGGGCGGTTCCAGTGGACCCAAGGCCTCTTATCTCCGCAAGGGGATTATTCCCACGACACTGAAATCACAGAAAGTCTTGAATTTTTGCTCTCCGTTCCCAAAAGCTTGACATCTTTCTAAAAAACAAGGCAAAATTAATAATATGGTAATAAAAACCGGGGGTCTGAATGAACGACGTTGAAAAAAACACAGAAACTGCAGAATTGCTCCTAAAACCTCTGGCTGTTCAGAATATTGCCGTGGACGCGGAAAGAGAGGCCTCCGCGTTGATTTATAAGCCCCATCTTACAACCGTTTTGGATGTGCCGGTCCTTCCGGCGGATGTTTGGACGGGCGAAGACGGCGTATCTAAAAAAGGACCCGGCGTGTTTCTTTTGTTGATAGAGGGCGACGACAACGACAATGATCTACACGGCACAGAGGAGATCGACACCATATACGGATACGGCGGAAACGACCATATCTGGGGCTATGGCGGAGACGATATAATCTATGGCGGAGACGGGAACGACACAATTTATTACACCCAGAGAAGCGCGTTTGAAACCAATCATATTTACGGCGGAACCGGAATCGACACCGTGGATTATTCCGGTTCCCAAAAAGGCGTGTTGATCAATATTTCCGCCCAGACGGTGACGCTGTCGGGACCTGGCGTGACCTTGGCCGCTCACGAGGGGCGCGATCTTCACATGGATTTCTTCCTGGATATATACGCGCACGATATCGAGAACGTGGTGGGTTCCGCCTACGATGATGTGATCCAGCTCAATGAATTTGACAATAAGGCCTGGGGTGGCGCGCAGGACGACTATATTTACGGTGGAGACGGCGACGATAGAATTTATGGAGAAAACGGAGACGATTATCTTTACGGCGACAACGGGGCTGACGTGCTTTCCGGCGACGCGGGCAACGACACGATCTATGGCGGAACCGGCGAGGATATAATCTATGGCGGCAGCGACGACGATTATATTTATGGGGGTTCCGGCAATGATGTGATCTATGGCGGTGCGGACTATGATCATATCTGGGGAGATTCCGGATCGGACATGATATGGGCCGGAGACTGGCGGGATGTTGTTCGCGGGGGAGATGGAAACGACTCAATTTTCGGCGGCGGCGGCGATGATGATCTCTACGGGGAGGACGATCACGACATCCTACAGGGCGGCGATGGCGAGGATGATCTTTATGGCGGTACGGGCTTAGACACCTTATATGGTGACAATGGGGATGACAGGCTGTATGGCGACGACGGCAACGATTGGCTGTTTGGGGGAACGGGCGCGGACGATCTGCACGGCGGCGCGGGCGACGACATTCTCCACGGAGGGAACGGTCTGGACAATTTATGGGGAGATTCGGGCGCGGATATTTTTGTCTTCCAGCCCGGAGTGTCCATGGACGCCGTGGATTCGATCCGGGATTTCTCCAGTGCGCAGGGCGACAGGGTCGACATCTCCGATCTCCTCTTCGGATACGACCCCGCGCAAAGCGCCATCGACGATTTCGTCCTCTACAACGCGGCCAACGGAAACCTACTCGTCGACAGAGACGGCGCGGGCGGCGCCTATCAAATGCAAACCGTCCTGGATTTCTATTCCCCGGGCGGCGTCGGCGCCACCACCGCCCAGGAAATGCTCGACAACGGAAGCTTGATTGTGGTTTAGGGCGCAGGCTCCTTCATCACCTTGCGGCTCTAGATATCAAGCGTCAGAAGTTTTCGGCCGACCTCTTCATCGAAATGGAATCGATATGAGCCGCCAGTAAACCGCTCAATAGTTATATTATTCATGATCGACTTTTTGATATGCGCCTCATGGAAATTTGACCAAGTCCCAACTACGCTTTCTCCAAACAGCCCTTGGTCGCTGTGAAAATATTTTTGAAGTGGCCCCTCATGTGCCCCTTTGGGGATTACCATGTGTTCTGCGTTGGCTGCTATTGCCAGGGCGTTAAATATTGATGCGCAGGAAGAAACTGGAGCATCTTTTGCAACGTAAATTTTAAGTGCAGATAAAAACTCTTGTCTATTAGGATTTTCTGACCCATTTGATGATGACACATGAAAATGATATTTCGTTTGGTCTTCGAATTCTTCAGTTTCATCTCCTACATCTACTCGACGAGTCTCACTAAATTTTCTTACTTGCAGCTTTTTTTCCAGCTTCTCCGCCAGAACTTTTCTAGCATTTCTTTTATCTTCTTGTGTATTAAACGCAGAAAAACTAAACATTTTGCCCCCTTGATTTTCCAGTATTTTTTTATTGTTAAACGTCTTCTGTTAAACTGTCAAGAAAATGTGTTATTAAATCTGGACATCGTTTGTTCAGGGCTCAAAGAAAACTCTCCAAGATCATAATAATCTTTCGAAATAAAGAATCCGTCTGATTTTCCTTTTGCCCTCGAGTCTTGGGGCGTGTATAACCCCTCTCATGCATGATTACAGAACACATACCTGCGGCGAATTGACGAAAACCTATACAGGCGAGACGGTCCGGATTTCCGGCTGGATCCACCGGATGCGCGACCATGGCGGCGTCGTATTCATCGACCTTCGCGACACGTACGGGCTGACCCAGTGCGTTCTGGAAGAAGGATCAGACCTGATTCAAAAAATCAGCCAGTGGCGCAATGAATCCGTGATCACCATCACCGGAACGGTCAAGGCCCGCACGGCGGAAACCGTAAACAGCAAAATGCCCACCGGCGCGATCGAAGTGGAGATCCGGGACGCAATCTTGCAATCCGCCGCCGACGTCATCCCCTTTCAGGTCGCCGAGGAAGACGGCGCGGGCGAGGAAATCCGCCTCAAATACCGCTATCTGGATTTGCGCCGCGAAAAGATGCAGCGCAATATCCGTCTGCGCAACAACGTCATCACCTCCCTGCGCCGCCGCATGACGGAGAAGGGCTTCCAGGAATTCCAGACCCCGATTCTGACGGCGTCCAGCCCCGAGGGCGCGCGCGATTTTCTGGTCCCCTCGCGCCTGCATCCCGGAAAATTCTACGCCCTGCCGCAAGCGCCGCAGCAGGACAAGCAGCGTTTGATGATGTCGGGCTTCGACCGGTACTTCCAGATCGCGCCCTGTTTCCGCGACGAGGACAGCCGCGCCGACCGCTCGCCCGGCGAGTTCTACCAGCTCGACATGGAGATGAGCTTCGTCACGCAAGACGATGTGTTCGGCGTGATCGAGCCCGTCATGCGCGGCGTGTTCGAGGAATTCGGGACGGGCCGCACGGTCGATCCGAAGCCCTTCCCCCGCATTGCCTATCGCGACGCCATGCGCCGCTATGGCTCGGACAAGCCGGATCTGCGCAACCCTCTGGAAATCGTCGATGTAACGGAAGTCTTCGCGCGGGACGATGTGGAGTTCAACGCGTTCAAGAACGTGATTAAAAAAGGCGGCGTGGTGCGCGCCATCCGCGCGCCGAAAGTGGTGGACCAGCCGCGCAGCTTCTTCGACAAACTCAATGGCTGGGCGCAGGCCCAGGGTGCGCCGGGGCTAGGCTATATTCTCTTTGAGCATGTTGAACATAACAATGATAGCACGGAATGCATTACGTCTGCTGGTGATGCTAAAGGGCCAATTGCTAAGTTTTTAAGTGGTCGCGCCCTAACAATGTTGTGTGAGCTTGCAAATTTAGAAAGTGGCGATGCGCTGTTTTTCATCTGCAATGTCGAAAAAGACGCCGCGAAGCTGGCCGGCCTGGCCCGTGACAAGATCTGCGACGACATGGGCATCCGCGAGCAGGGCGTGTTCCGCTTCTGCTGGATCGTCGATTTCCCCATGTATGAATTCGATGAAAAAACCAACAAGATCGAATTCTCGCACAACCCCTTCTCCATGCCCCAGGGGGGGCTGGACGCGCTGGAGAATAAAGATCCGCTCGATATTCTCGCGTGGCAGTACGATATCGTCTGCAACGGAATCGAGCTGTCCTCCGGCGCGATCCGGAACCACAAGCCCGAGATCATGGAAAAGGCCTTTGCGATTGCCGGCTACGGCAAGGATGTGCTGGAGGCCAAATTCGGCGGGATGCTCTCGGCCATGCGCTTTGGCGCGCCGCCGCACGGCGGGATCGCCCCCGGCGTGGACCGCATCGTGATGCTGCTGGCCGGGGAGCCGAACATCCGGGAGGTCATCGTCTTCCCGATGAACGGCCAGGCCGAGGACGTCATGATGGGCGCGCCCAATACGGCGGATCCGGCGCATTTGAAAGAGCTGCATATCAAGCTGGATCTGCCGAAGGCGAAGGTAGAGCCGGAAGCCGCCCAAAAGAAATCAACCTGATTTTGCCTGATTGATACGAAAGCCCATCTCCTGTATTTTTAGGAAATGAGAGATCCATCCATGGGCGATATCCAGAAACTTTCCCCCGAAAGCAAGCCTGATTCGGCGCAGCTTATCTATGTTTTGTATCTGGCTTCCCTGGTGCTGGGCGTGACGGCCGTCATCGGCGTCATCTGGGCCTATATGGAGAAGGGCCGCGCGCCCGCCTGGCTAATGACGCATTACACCTGGCTGATCCATACATTCTGGAAGGGGTTGATGTATTTGTTCATCGGCGTGTTCACATCCGTGATTTTTATCGGGTTTATACTGATTCCCCTGACCGCCATCTGGTTCATTGTGCGGTGCATCAAGGGCTTACAGCTCCTGGGACGGCGGGAAGCCATCCCCAAACCGGAGAGCTGGCTGTTTTAATTGAAAAGGCTTGCATTTCCGCTTTTCGCCCTATAAAGTCCGGCCCGTTGTGGGAGGTTTTCCGGTAAATAAGCCATCCGGGACCGCACCACGAAATTCGTACCCAACACAGGAGCGAAAAGAGCATGGCAAAGAAAGTCACGGGGTATATCAACCTCACCATCATAGGGGCGTCCGCGAACCCCTCTCCGCCCGTCGGACCGGCACTCGGTTCACAGGGCGTCAACATCATGGAATTCTGCAAGGCGTTCAACGCCCGGACGGAAGCCCAAAAGGGCATTCCCATCCCGGTCGTGATCACCGTTTATGCGGACCGTTCCTTCGAATTCATCACGAAAAAGCCTCCGGCCAGCTACTTCATCAAGCAGGCCGCAAAGGTTCAAAAAGGGTCCGGTCAGCCGAGCAAGAACATCGTGGGCCGCATCAGCAAGTCACAGGTCAAGAAAATCGCCGAAGAGAAAATGGAAGACCTGAACGCCAACGACCTCGAGTCCGCCATGCGGATCATCGAAGGTTCCGCGCGTTCCATGGGCATCGAAGTGGTGGAGGGCTAGGATCATGACAAAAACCAGCAAAAAAATGAAAGCGGCGATGGCCAAGATTGATCGTGAAAAATTTTACGATCTCGCGGAAGCCGTCAAAATCCTGAAGGATACCGCCAAGGATCGTAAATTCAATGAGACCATTGAAATCGCGATGAACCTGAACGTCGATCCCCGCCACGCCGACCAGGCCGTGCGCGGCATGATCACCCTGCCTCACGGCACGGGCGCGACCATTCGCGTGGCCGTATTCGCCAAGGACGCCAAAGCCGAAGAAGCCAGAAAGGCCGGCGCGGACGTCGTGGGTGCGGAAGATCTGGCCGAGCAGATCAAGGCCGGGAACATGCCCTTTGAGCGGATCATCGCCACGCCGGACATGATGGCGCTGGTCGGTCAGCTCGGGAAGGTGCTTGGCCCCAAAGGCCTGATGCCCAACCCGAAACTGGGCACCGTGACGCCCGACGTGGCCAAGGCTGTGAAGGACGCCAAAGGCGGCTCCATCGAATTCCGGGCGGAAAAGGCCGGGATCATTCATGCGGGCGTGGGCAAGGCTTCCTTCGACGCGAAAATGCTCGTCGAGAATATCCGCGCCTTCGTCGCGGCCATCGCCGCCGCGCGCCCCACGGGCGCGAAAGGCACTTATCTGAAAAAGGTCGTTTTGACCTCCACGATGGGTCCGGGGCTTAAGATCGAGCTCGACACGCTCAAGGCGGATCAGGCAAAAGCCGCTTAAGATCGCGGCCATCTTAAAAAGTTATAAAAGGGGCCCCAGGCCCCTTTTCTTATGGGCCCGCCTGAACCCCTACCTTCCTTTGTAAAAAATTGATAAGCTTGGCTCATGCACTCCTCTCGCCCCTCCGAACACGGGAATGTCCTCTGGTTTATCCTGGCGGCGGTTGCGCTGCTGGCGGCCCTGACCATGGTCATCAGCCGTTCCGGCACCACGGTCGACCAGGCCGGAGATGTCGAGCAGGCCCGCATAAGGGCGGGGCAGATCATGCGCTATGCGGAAGGTCTTAAATCCGCTGTCCAGGAGATGAATCTGCGCGGCGTTTCCGAGAATGACATCAGCTTTGAGAGCACTGCGACAGGATCCGACTATCAGAACCCCAACTGCACAGTGGATTCGTGCAAGGTCTTTGCCGTCGGCGGCGGAGGACAGACCTATAAAACACCGCCCGCAGGGGCCAATGACGGCAGCGCCTGGATCTTCACCGGCGCCAACAATGTCGGCACCGCCGCAGGTCCCCTGGGGACAACGGCGGCACGTACAGGTAATGATTTACTGATGCTGATGCCCAACGTCAAAAGCGCCCTGTGCATACAGATCAACCGCGACCTCAGCGTGGGAACGCCCGGAACCCTTCCCTCCGATGCCACAGGCATATCGACGGATGAATTTACCGGCACATACGCAGCGTCCCTGACCCTGATCGACGGGGATCCCACGCCGTTCGAACTTGACCGGAAACCGGCAGGATGTTTTACGGACACGGCCGCGAACCCGGCCGTCACTTATTTCTACTACGTCCTTCTGCCACGATAAAATTACGAATCTGTTTTATCAAACAGACCGATGGTCGCGTCCGTGAATTTTTGATCCGCGAACCGCAGCCTGACATGATCCCCCGCATTGAGCCGGTCGGGAGCTATCACCGGAGTGCCGGAAGCGGATTCCACAAGCACGAACCCCCGCTTCAAAACATTCTCGAACGAGCAGACATCCAGCATTTTCCCTGCATGCGAGAGTTTTTGCTGCCCCTTTTCCAAAAAGGGTTTGGGCCAGGCCAAAAGCCGGTCGGACCAGCGGCCCAGATTGACTTTGGCGCGCTCCAGGCCGGCGGCGGGATGCTGAAGGCGCAAGGACTGGAGCGTCAGAGCCCGGTTTTTGACCTCCGCATATTGCCGGAACACGCCGTGAAGACGCTCATACAGGCGATCGAGCCTTTGCACGTGGGTTTCAAGCAGGCGGCCGGGATCACCTAGGCGGGCGGTCTGTATCTGCAACCGGTGGCGCCCTTCGGTGAGACGGCGGCTCATGCCCATCAGCATCCGCTGCTCTTCTTCGAGGATTTGCGCCATAAGATGGGCCCGGACAGGCACGGCCATTTCCGCCGCCGCCGTGGGCGTGGGCGCGCGCAGATCCGAGACAAAATCAATCAGGGTGGTATCCGTTTCATGTCCCACCGCCGAAATAACGGGAATCGAAGAGGCCGAAACGGCGCGCACCACGATTTCTTCATTGAAGGGCATCAGATCTTCCAGCGATCCTCCGCCCCGCGCGACAATCAGGATATCAGGCCGGGGGAATCCGCGCGCCCCCGCCTCCTGAAATCCGGAAATAGCCCGCGCGATAT
>JAIOYC010000023.1 GCA_021741325.1 Alphaproteobacteria bacterium | reverse complement strand
AAGCACGACGGGACTTACGATTTCAGCGGGCACCCCCACCCTGTCGATCGTCTCAGACACGGCTGCCCTGACCGCCGCTGGACTGCACCAGATCGGCAACGGGCAGGTTCTCAAAATCGACAATACTGGACAAGCAGGAAGCTGTTCCGTCGATTTTCCCGGCACCTGCGGCAACACCAACGCCCACTGTTTCAGCGTGTGGGCACGCGAGACCACGGGCCTCAACGGCGACCTGCGCCGCTCGGGCAGCGGATCGAATATGACCGCCATCGCGGGCAGCGCCTATAAGCGTTATCTCCTGGAGAATGAGACTCCCTCTTCCAGCTCCAACCTCCTGCGTGTACGCATCAACGCGGGTGGCGTCATATACTGCCTGCTCAATCAACTGGAAGAAGGCGGATTCGCCACCTCGGAAATCGTCACCTCCGGCGCGGCGACCACAAGACAACAAGACGTCCTCACCATCGCCGACCTGGATGCCAGATCCTATTTCAACACCGCGCAGGGGTTTATTTCCATGCGCTATTACCTGGACCGGCTAATTCCTTCCACTGACCAGTATCTTTTCGTCGCCAGCAATGGCACCTCGGCGGAAACCATCGGGCTGCGCGTGGACAGCACCAGTCATGCACTGCGCGGCTATGTCCGTAATTCTTCCGCAAACAGGCACACGGCGGCCAACGGCGACAATCAACTGGCCGGACATGTCCACGCCGCGGGGATCACCTGGAAAATCGGGGAAAGCTCCATTCTCTCGGGCGCTCTGTCCAACACCCAAACCTATAGCGGCGATCCGGCGGGGCTCACGACGCTTGAAATCGGCCGCCTCAGCGGCTCGAGCGGGATTCTGTGGGGCCATGTACGCTCCCTGACCATCGGAAAGACACACCAGAGCCTGCCGGGTCTGGGCGCGAAACTCCGCAACAGCAGCGACATCGCCGCCGCGGGCGGGGGGCAATCGCTCATTATAGGATATTTCGACTCCCAGGAAAGTTCCGGCGAAGGCGGCAAGCAGCAGTTCCGCCAGAGCATTGGAGCCCTGCGCCCCCAAAAAGCCGCTGTCTTTTCGGAATGCGGTACGGGTGCCAGCGCGGCCTCTAAAACCACGCAGGATACGAATTACTGGTGGGATCTGGCGACCTCGACGAGAGGAGACGCTTTCGACACCTTCTACATGGCGCTCCAGAACGGAGGCCTGCGGCCCAATGCAATCATCTGGTCCCAGGGAGAACAGGATTCTCATCAGATCGGGACGAATACATCCCGCGCGCAATATAAACAGGCCCTCGAGGCCATCTTCGCGGATATGCGCGCCACGCTGGGCAATATTCCGGTCTTCATACAAAAAATCGGACGCCGCACCGTATTTTCCAACACAGGCGGCGTACAGGCAATCCGGGAAGTCCAGCAAGAATTGATCGACGCCTGTGACTGGTGTCATTTCGCGGCGGAAACTTACGATTTGGGCCTCTATGACGCCGTTCATCCGGACGACGCGGGCTATCTCACAGCCGGCCAACGCCTGGCCCGCCAGCTCGCGAAATATTTCGGCGAAAGCGTCACCGGCACGGACGGGCCTCGCATCACAGGTGCTGTCCGCTCCGGCACCACCGTCACCGTCACCCTGGCGCATGACGGCGGAACGGATTTCACCCCCGCCAGCACGATTGCAGGATTTCATTTCTTCGGCGGGGTCACGGCAATTACGATCAACACCGCCGTGCGCACGAATGCCACGACCATCACCCTGACGCTGGCTTCCACGCCCACCGGCACGGAAACGCTCTATTATATCTATGACGCGGATTTATCCCTGAACGTCGCCAATGTCGTGAAGGACAACACGGCGGTATCCATGCCCCTGCGCGCGGCGAAGATTTCGCTTTAAAGAGGGAGGCAATATGGTATCGTGCGGGGCTTCTCTTTATCCAATATAGCGGCCCGAAATGAAAAGAACGCTCCTCATAATTTTATATTCAGCTCTTTTTTTTCTTCTCACTGTCTATCCCCGAGCCCAAGCGCAGGATCTCTCCATGGCCTTCTGCGAAAAAATGAACGATGCGACTCTGTACGACGAGAAAGGTCTGGAGAAATACAAAACCTTGATCCCCGGACGGGATGGCTGGGTCTTCCGCACCCTTGTGGCCTTTAAAAAGGATTTTTCGATCAATGAAAAAACGCGCCGCTCCCTGAAAGCCCTGCAGGATGGTTTCAAGCGGCACGGCACGGATTTCGTGCTCCTTTTTCCCCCTAACCGGGGGCTAATCCATGCGGATTTCATACGTCCTGAAGACCGGCTTTCCCATGAGTTCACCGCCGATCAGGTGAAGGAGGGATGGAGCAGCTATATCTCCACCCTCGCCGGCCTGAAGGCGGCGGGAATCAATATCGCGGGAGTGAACACGATTTCAGAAGGCGCCCCCCCCTTCTTCTACAAGCGCGATCATCACTGGAGTGCCGAAGGCGCCAGACAATCCGCCCGCGCCGCTGCTGAATTCCTTAAAACTCTGCCGTCTTACGACGGCCTGTCCAAAACACCCTTCGTAACCAAACAGCTTGAAGATTCCGATTATCCAGGCGCTTTCTCCAAAGCCTTTAAAAGCCTCTGCGAAACTTCCCTGCCACCGGAAAAGGCTTCACGTTTTATCACCGAGCGCGCGGAAACCGGCACGAACAAAGCTGCGTTGTTTGGGGATTTTACGCCCGAAATCGTCCTGATGGGCACCAGCAACACCGCGCCCGATCCCAACGTTTCCAACTTCGATGGATTCCTGAAAGAGGCGCTGTCTGCCGATGTGGACAACCGGGCACTGTCCGGAGCAGGCGTGGATACCAGTATGCTGGCCTATATCAATTCAAAGGATTTTAAAGAAAAACCGGCTAAAATCGCGGTCTGGGAAGTGCCCGGCTATTACGATCTCAACAAAATGAATGCCCAGATTTTCCTCCAGGCCATCCCTGCCCTCTACGGCGATTGCGAGGATGCAGCATTTGCATCCAACACCGTTAGGCTGACAGGAGAGAAAATCGACCTTCTGGGTGATCTTTCTGCCAAAAACATTCTGGGAGAGACATACTATCTTCACCTCGCCTTCGAAAAACCGGTGAAAAATAAATTCACGCTCGCGCTGTCCTACCAAAAATTCGAGGATAAACAGAGCTTCAGCCGCTCAAACCGCTATCCCGTTCCCGATGGCGATTATTATCTGACGCTGCGCTTCGACAACAAAGGGCCGCTGAAAAAACTGACCCTCCTGCCGCACAAAAGCATGAAGGACTTGAATCTGACAACTAGAATATGTAAGATCGCTTCCTGAACATACGGAGGATTCATGTTATTCGGCTTGCCCTCAAGGTTTAATCTCTTCTCGCTTTGCTCCCCCAAAGAGAAAACCTCTCAGCCTGTCCAAAAGCCGGATACCGCCACCGTCCCCCTTACAGAGCCTAAACTCACATCTCCAAAGGCAAAAACACACGCCCTTGAAGATGACTCGCTGGATCTGGGTCTCGGATTTGAATATTATGGTATATAGGGGCTGATTTACCAGATTTCCATATATTTTTCCTAAAAATAAACTTAGTCCGAAATTTGAACCAGCATTTCCGGGATTAGGGCTTTATGCCCTACGACAGCGCGCGCTCGACCGCCGCGACGGCGTCGTTGGCAGAAGCTGCGTCGGGGCCACCCGCCTGCGCCATGTCGGGCCGCCCGCCGCCGCCCGTACCCCCCAGTGCCGCCGCACCAATTTTCACCAGATCCACGGCGCTGATCCGCTTGGTCAGGTCATCCGTCACGCCCACGACGATGGAGGCCTTCCCCTCCTCTGTGGCCACGAGCACGATCACGCCTGAGCCCAGTTTCTTCTTCAGATCATCCGCCATGGGCTTGAGATCCTTCGCCGGAAGCCCGGCCAGAACCCGGCCTGTGAATTTCATTCCCGAGATAGTCTTGATATCCGCGCCGGACTGCACAGTGCCTTCGGTGAACTGTTTGCGGCGCAGGTCGGAGATTTCTTTCTGCAGCTTTTTGTTTTGCCTTTCCAGATCCTCCCTGTCCGCAGGAAGATCGCCGCCGAGCGCTTTAAGTTCCGCGCGCAGCTTCTCGTTCTCGGCTTTCAGCCTATCCTGCGCCTGCTCAAAGGCCTGCGCCTTATCGGTTTCGTACGCATCGGCGCGCGCACCCGTTACGGCCTCCACCCGGCGCACACCGGAGGACAGCGAGCCTTCGGAGATGATTTTCAACCGGCCGATATCGCCGGTGCGCTTCACATGCGTACCGCCACATAATTCGACGGAGAACCTCTTATTTCCTCCCCCTTGAGGGGGAGGATTAAGGTGGGGGTTTACGGTGCCGGAATTTTGCACCTTAACCCCTCCCCCAACCCCCTCCCCATGGGAGGGGGAATTATAACGACCCATGCTCACCACGCGCACCTCGTCATCGTACTTCTCGCCGAACAGCGCCATTGCGCCGCTTTCGCGGGCTTCCTCCAGCGGCATGACCCGGGTTTCCACTGGCGTATCGGCGCGAATTTCTTCATTGACGATGGCCTCGATTTTTTTAAGCTCGTCGGCGCTGATCTGTTTCTGGTGGGAAATGTCAAAACGCGTGCGCTCGGCATCCTGCAGGGAGCCCTTCTGACTTACATGTTCACCCAGAACGCGGCGCAGCGCTTCGTGCAGCAGGTGGGTGGCCGAGTGGTTTGATTGAATGGCCGCGCGGCGAGCATGATCGACAATCATAATTAAATTGTCACCAACTCTTATCTCCTTATCACTGTCATTTTCCCATACATGATGCCCAAATATTTTTGATGCATATTTTTTTGTATCCTGAACAAAAAGATCAACGGGACTATCCATGGTTCTGATGGTTCCCCTATCTCCAACTTGACCACCACTTTCTGCGTAAAAAGGTGTTTGATTTGTGATGATAATGCCTTCTTCTCCTACCTCTAAAGCATCTGTTCTTTGTCCCTCTTTAACAATAGCCAAGACTTTCCCTTCGGCATTCTCGGTTTCATAACCCAAAAATTCCGTCGGGCCGATTTCATCGAGGATTTCAAACCACAGCTTTTCCGTAGCCGCGCCGCCGGCGCCAGACCAGGATTTGCGGGCCAGTGCTTTTTGCTCCTCCATCGCTTTTTCAAAACCGGCGGTATCGACGCTGATGCCTTCGGCTTTCAGCGCGTCCTGCGTCAGGTCGAGCGGAAATCCAAACGTGTCGTACAGCTTGAAGGCGATTTCGCCGGGCAGAATTTTATTTTGTATCTTGCCGGATTCTTCGGCCAGAATTCTGAGACCGTTTTCGAGCGTGCGCTTGAAGCGCTCCTCTTCCAGCTTGAGCGTTTCCGTGATGAGGGCCTGCGCGCGATTAAGCTCGGGATAGGCCTGCGACATGCTGTTTTGCAGCGTCGGGAACAGGCGGTACATCAGCGGCTCCTTCGCGCCCAGCAGATGCGCGTGGCGCATTCCCCGGCGCATAATCCGGCGCAGTACATAACCCCGCCCCTCATTCGAGGGCAGGACACCGTCGGCAATCAGGAACGAGGCGGCGCGCAGATGATCGGCAATGACGCGATGCGAAGCGGCATCCTTGCCATCGGGTGAAACACCCGTCAAGGCAGCGGAATGCTCGATAATGTCGCGCAGAAGGTCGATGTCGTAATTGCTAGTCTTGCCCTGAAGCAGGGCTGCCGTGCGCTCCAGCCCCATGCCGGTGTCGATGGAGGGCTTGGGCAGAGGTTTTCTGTTATACCCGCCCTGCCCGTCCGGCTCCTGCTCGAATTGCATGAACACGAGATTCCAGAACTCCAGGAAGCGGTCACCATCCTGATCGGGCGATCCCGGGGGACCACCTGCAAGCTTATCGCCCTGATCGAAAAAAATCTCCGAGCACGGCCCGCACGGGCCTGTGTCGCCCATCATCCAGAAATTGTCATCAGTCGGAATGCGGATGATCCGGTCATCCGAAAATCCAGCGATTTTCCGCCATAGACTTGCGGCCTCTTCATCGCTGGTATGGACCGTCACAAGCAGTTTGTCCGTGGGCATGGCGAAGTTTTTGGACACCAGTTCCCATGCATATGAAATGGCTTCTTCCTTGAAGTAATCGCCGAAGGAGAAATTTCCCATCATCTCGAAAAACGTGTGATGCCGCGCCGTATACCCTACATTCTCGAGGTCGTTGTGCTTGCCCCCGGCCCGCACGCATTTCTGGGCAGTGGTCGCACGGGTATAGGGGCGCTTTTCCGTGCCGGTGAACAGATTTTTAAACTGCACCATCCCGGAGTTGGCAAACATCAGGGTAGGGTCGTTTTGTGGCACGAGCGGGGAAGAGTCTACGATTTCATGGCCCTTATCCTTGAAAAATCCCAAAAATTCGGCGCGGATGTCGGTGACGGCTTTCATCTATATATCTTTGCTTTCGTTTGTTACTATCGCAGAATATATAGAAAAATTTGAGAAACGGAAGCGCAGAAAACCGTGATTTGCAGGCCAAAAGACGATGAATGAGTACACGCCCTAGGCAACCGGGTCGGGACTATATTATAATTAAACCATGCCCACCATATTTGCGAAAGAATTTATGAACGATCCCGAACGCGCCAGCCCCGAAGAGCCTGAGCGCCCCGGCGAAGGCCGCCCCGAGACGGGGATCGTCCTCAAAACGCGCCCGAAGACCAAACGGCCGTCGATGTACAAGGTCCTGATCCTGAATGATGATTACACGCCCATGGAGTTCGTCGTGCATGTTCTGGAGAAATTTTTCAGCAAAACCCGGCAAGAAGCCACGGACATCATGCTCCATGTCCACCGGCGCGGCGTGGGGATGTGCGGTGTGTTCACCTTCGAAGTGGCCGAGAGCAAGGTCGCGCAGGTCATGGATTTCGCCCGCATCAACGAACAGCCGCTTCAATGCACGATGGAGAAGGAATAGGAAAAATTTTCTGTCCAATCCTCAGAATGCCCGAGTCCTACCGCGTGCCGCCGGGCTGGGTAGCGGGGGTGGGTGAACGGCCCATCACCCCTTCATAGGCAGGGTCCATTTTATCCGTCATGTCCTGTGCGTTCTTGAGAAAATCATTGCGGTCGCGATGCTTTTCAAGATCCTTGTACCATTGGTCCATGTTCTCCCGCCACTGACCGCGCTCTTCGGAAAACGGCTTGCTGTCCTGGCGGAAGCGTTCCAGTTCCCTTTCCCATGTTTTTACGCTTTTCTTGTCATTCCAATCGACATCCTTACGGGCCTCCATCAGATCATCATAGCGGCTCTCCAGGGCTTCCCGCGTTTCGATAAGCCCTTCCGATTGCTCATGATACCGCAGACCCCGTTTATTCAGGCTGTGGGCGGCCTTGCGGTCGAACAGCGGATCATAACGCTCCCATATGGGCTTTCTGTTGAAGATCCCCTTGCGCTCAAAATTCCGGCGACGAGAAAATCTCTGGGACCCCATGGGCTCTTCCCACGGCGCTTCATCATCGCTGTCATGGGAAGCCTCGCCATTACCGGAAGAGACCTTCCCGTTCCGGCTCGAAGGATGAGATTCCCCACTGTGTCCGTTGAAATCGCTCTTCATGCTTTGAGAGCCGCCGGAGTTTGCGGATTGTTTTTTATCCTGTTTTCTGTGGGAAGACTGGGATCCTCCGCCCCCTCTCAAATCCTTATGCTGCTGCTCGAGGCCCGATTTCCAGAGGCGCTCGACGGTCGGCTCCAACGTTTGCGGATCCCGGAAAATCTGCGGATAGGCCTCGGCAACCATCTTCAGATTGGGGAAATTGGCCTCCTCCATCGCAAGGTAGCGGTTATAACGCGCGGCCAGCTCCTTGTCGTCGGCCTTTGGCATCCGGGGATCGTCGTCCTTGAATTTCAGAGGTTTGGGCGGGCCGTCTTTTTCCAGACGTAAAATCTCCTCTGTCACGTCGATATCCCGCACCATGCTTTTCCGCAGCTTCTCCAGTTCGGTTTTCTGGATGGCATAGCGCGGGCCATTCATACGCTCGGCAATCTTCGTATCTAAATCTTGGATCTCCAGAAGCTTCTGATCCCGCTCAAGCTCGTAGGATTTTTTCTCCTTGAATTTGAGGTCACCCGCTTCGAGAACTTTGTTGATCTCAGACAGCCTCTCCTGCGCGGCCATTTTGTCGGCGTCCATATTTTTGAGAACGTCGTCCTGATCCTGCAGAACCTTGATTTCTTTTTGCAGATCGCCTATCCGGCGGTTGGCGTCATCGCCCAGGTAACAGCTCACGGCCCAGCGGACGTTCCCGTTCGCGTCAACACTGCGGTTAAGGATCGGGCGCGACTGCGCGTGAATATCCTTCATGGCCTGATCGCGCTCGAAACGGAGATGATCAAGCCGTTCTTGATTTTTCTCAGCGCGCTGCTCGTCGGTCATCGAATTATAATCGGCCACAACCTGGTCCGCCTTGCTCGGCGCGGTTTTTTGGGCGTATTTGTCAAAGCGCCGCTCCTGGGCCTCCTGGCTCAAGGGATCGATTCCGCCGGGGGCGTTGGGATTGAAGTTCTGGTTGCTCTCCTTCGCAGCGGGCACACTCACCGCATAGGTCGAGAGGGGCCGGGCAGCCTTGGCCTGCTCGAGGAATTGCTCCACCCCGCCCACGGGGCCCGGATACATCCGCGCCAGCGCATAGGCCGGAAACGCCTTGGCCATTTCCTCGGACACATTGTCGTTGCGGGTCAAGGCCTTTTCATGTGCCGCGTCATGCTCAACAAGTTTTGTTTTATAATCGGCACGGTCCTTTTCGTATTTGGTTTTGGCAGCCTTGTATTCCGCCGTTTCATAGAATGCCTTGCGCTCTTTCGCGACCCGCGCCATATAGGAATTGTTGTCCGTGTCCACCGCGGGGTCCACGGGTGGAACCTTGTATTCCGGGGGCGAGGTGGGAGATTCAGGCAGAACCGCCTGCGCGCTCTGGCCCAGATTCGCATATTTATCCGTCATGGCCGCCAGATCTATTTCCTGCACGGTCATGATGTTGCTGACCTGCTCGATCCCGGCAATATAGGTCTTGCCGTTCTGGTTGAAAATCAGGGGCTGATGCTCGTAGCGCATCTTGCCGGCATTCTGGCCGTTATACGCAGCGATTATATTTTTATAATCGTACTGGACGCTCGCGAACTGCTTGGACTCGTCGATTTCAGGAGAGATGATGGCGCCGGGGTTAAAGCCCTCCCCGTAATAATACCCGTTTTGATTAAACTGGGCTTCGAAAATGTTGCGGGCCCGGAATACCCCCTCCTCATAATCCTTGATCTGCCCTTCATAGGCCGCCTTTTCACTGTCGTAATATGCCTTGCTCTGTGTATACGCGGCCTGCTCTTCCGTGAATTTTTTTTCCGCGGCAATGTACGCGGCAATCTCGGGATCCTTAATGACAGAAAGCCCGCCGCTTTGATCGTATGCCGTCTTTTCCTGCAGATATTTCTCGGCTTTTTCTTTCACCTTCTGGTCCGACAGGATAGAGGCGCGCTCCGGCGGAGGGGGCTCCTGCTCTGGGAAAGGTATAAGCTGCCCATTGGAATCGAGCGGCTTTTCAACCTGCTCATACCTGTATTTTTTTTGAATATATTCTTCCCTTTGCGCGTCGTAGATATTTTTGCGAGCGTCGTAGTTTTTTTGCGCCTGCAGATACCGGAAAACATCGTCGCCGGGGGTGGGTGCTGCGCTTTGTCCGGGATTTTTCGCTTCCTTTGCGCGGTATTTCTCGACTTTTTTCTTCAGGCCTTCATCCGCCAGAAGAGGATCGGGAACGGGCGCCACAGGCTCCGGCCCCTCCCAAGAAAACACCGGGCGCTCCATAAGGGGCATTTGTTGCTTCGAAGCCTTGAGGGCTATCATCACCAGCTCGGTGCGGTGTTCGGCATTCACCGGATCAACAACCTGAAATGCCTTGGCTTCCTTCGCCTTGTTCATCAAAGTGGCAGGAAGATCAAATCCCTTGTACCCGCTGGCCAGACGATAGGCATCGCTATCCTGGGGATCGATTGACCGGTCTCCCTTCAGGAGCGCCGCTTCCATATCCGCCACCGGAACGGGCGCGAAATTGAAAAAATTATTCTGATCCATGCCGAACAGTAAAATTTCTCCCGGCTTGGATTCCACGATCAGCGGCTTGTGATCGGCCCGGACGCGCCCCTTGTTCAGATCGCAATAAGCCACATAAGCGTCGGCAATGCCGAAAGAACCCGTGGAGGAATGCTGATCCCCCGCCGCGATACGCGGGTCCGCCATGTAATGCGTCGGCTCGGATTTCGCGTCCACGGCTTTCTTCGTCCAGCTATAGACCGCCGGGCCGCCATAATCCTTGTCGCCCTTAATAGTCTCGATATTTAAAAACAGATTGTCCAGTCCCCCGCTCACGGCCTGATCAATGGTTTTCCCCCCGGACAGGCTGGTGCGCATGGTTCCCACGCAATCCTTCACGGCCTTTTTGTAAGCATCCTTCCGGCCCTTTTCGCCAAAGGGAAGAGCCGCGATGATCCCGTCCATTCCCAGCGCGAGGGTCTTCTCCATCTTGTCGAGATCATGACCCGTATCCTCGTAAGCCTGTGTCAGCAGGTCCCGGTAACGGGCCCGGCGGCCATCCGCGGGACGCTTGCCCGAAACCGCGCTGTTAAGAGAGGCCTCCACCTGGGCGGCGTTCTCTGGGCCCGCCAGCTCCGCCAGACCGTATCCGGTCCCGCCGCCGACCGTCTTGCTGTAGCCTCCTGTATATTCGTAGGCCATTTCATCCAGAAAGGACGCGGCACTTTTGGACACCCCGCCCGCATAGGCCGGCACCCACAAAAGGATATCTTTTTGCAAAGAGGTCTGGGGAACGGGCGCAACCTTGCCCTCGTCATACTCGACCTCGTGGATACCCCGGCTGGCCACGTAGCCTTCATCCGTCTCCGTCTGGTTCTGGACGCGGTTCAGCGCGTCATAAAGCCCCTGCGTGTCCAGCTCGTTGAGCGCCTTGCGGTCCGCCTCGTCCAGTTCGCTCAGATCCAGGTGGGAAACGATTTCCTTCCATCTGTCCCGCAGGGCCTGCCCCCGGAAATCATCGTACTTCCACAAATCCCCGGTCGGATGATCCCACTCCGGATCGTTTTGAATATTCAGGAAAGCGGGCCCGAAAAGAATTCTCTGCACGGCCTGCAGCGTTTTGTTGCTGCCGGGGCCGAATTCCCCGTCCGCCTGGGCGTCGCCCAGGCCGGGAACCTTGAAGCCGTTCTTGTTCAGCGCCTCCACGGTGGGAATAAGCCAGCTTTGAATCGTCGTCATCGAGGCTGGAATGCTCGGCAGCGCGGGCGGAGGTTCAACGGTAGTGGTCGTAGTGGTAGTATCCGGCCCCCCGGGCCCTCCTCCTCCGTTTTTCACTTTCTGTTTTTCAAGTTCGGCTTCCTGCCCGGGGAGGAGTTTATCCGCGTCAAGCACTTTTAGGGAATACAAAAACCAGGACAATCTCTTGTTGTTTTCGAACAGGTCCTTCAGATCGGGATATTGGCCCTTGTTCGCAGAATAGTAGAGATCCGTAGCTTTTTCCCATTCCCTGAAGGAAGACGGATCATAGGGATCTGTCTCTAAGCCATTGTTATTTGCTCCTTTTTTTATTATTTTTAAAATTTTTGTAAGATGCCCCTTGTATTTTTCATCAAACGTCCCATCCGGAGCCCCAAGCTGAATCTTTCCGCCC
This sequence comes from Alphaproteobacteria bacterium, assembly GCA_021741325.1. Taxonomy (GTDB): domain Bacteria; phylum Pseudomonadota; class Alphaproteobacteria; order Micavibrionales; family Micavibrionaceae; genus JAIOYC01. Next base: position 9,424 of record JAIOYC010000023.1, on the reverse strand, counting down.
CCTGTGGCCTTTATAAAATCCCTTACAAAGCCTTCCACCACATCGGCAGCCTGCTGGGAATCAATTTTATAGACCGCTTTCGCCTTCTGATCCGCGACCGGAACCGGCGTGTAACCCGAATTGGGCGTGGTTGTTTGAGCAGGCTGGGAAGGGCTGAGATTCCCGACATAGGTGCTAAGGGGGCCACTGGCGGACAAAGCATCAAAATATAAATCCGAAATGTTCCCCCATCCTGGAATGGTCGCAGAATCCATCCCTTTTTTCTTCAGGATGCTCTCAACCTCTTGCCGGAAAAAGGTTCGAGCCCTGTGCGATGTAAACCCAAGAGGAGCAGCGCTGGCCCTGTCCAGCGCATCTTTATAAATCTGACTGTCCTTGAGTTTATTCAGAACTTTAAAAAACCGGTCAGGCGTCCCCTCTGGGGGTACTTGAACACCGAGGCCATCGCAAAAATTAACCAAGGCATCCGTCATTCTCGGCATGGCCGCGCTGACTTGCTCCGCCGTGGGGGGATCGCTGACAGGCTTGAGCGCAGCCGTCATAAGCTTGATAAGAATATCCTTGGGATCGGCCATAAAAAACACACACCCTATGTTGGACAGCCCTTGCGGGCTTTTTTTACCTCTATCACCGCTCCCAGCTCATTGTAATTATTATATTTTCTTTGCCTTTTCAGCGCCGGGATAATTGTATTATCGCATATCTGCGGGGGATTTTCAAATTTCCAGCCCTTCCCGCGCCCGGATTTCCCGGTACCAGTCCAGATAGCCCTGCACGGCCCTTTCCTTTGTGAATTCAGTCCGGTAGCGCGCATGACCCTTTTCCACCAGTTTTTTGCGCAATCCCGCATCCCCGATAAGCCTCTGAACGGCCTGTCCCATTGCCGTGGCATCATCGACCGGAACCATCAGCCCGTCTTCTCCGTCCCGCACAAACTGGCGCGGGCCGTCGGAATCCGTGGTGATCAGGGGCGCTCCCTGCGCCCAGGCCTGCACGAACACGGTCCCGAATGGCTCGTAGCGGGACGAAAAAACACAAATGTCGCAAGCTTGCAGCAAGGCCGCCCGGTCGCTGCGCCAGCCCAGAAGCCTGACACGCCCCCCCACATCCAGAGATTGAATCAGCGCCTCCAGCGCGGCCCGCTCGGGCCCCTCCCCGGCAATCCATAAATGAACGCCGGGCAGCGCGGCCACAACCCGGATCAGCGTATCGAACCCCTTGACCCGATGAAGCCGTCCCAGCCCCAGAAGCAACGGCGCATCCTCCGGCGTACCGAAATCGGCGCGGCGGACGGGCGCCGTAACGTCCTCCGTCTCGGCGAAATTATTGATGTGGCGGACCCGGCCTTCCTCCACGCCCAGCTCTACAAGATGGCGCTTGATATCCGGCGTAATGGTCGTGAAATAATCCGCGTTCCGGAAATATTTCAGTTTGTAGTATCCGCCCAGCCGGGCGACGGCAAGATAACGGGGGATATTCATCGACGGTTTCCAGCGCGGAGTCTTCCAGGATCCCCGGGACATCCAGGTCTGCACGATCTCAGGGCGGAATTGCCGAATCAGGCGGGAAAGCTTCCACGACGTGTACAAGTCCGCCGTCCCGCCAAAGGGCAGTGCGTGGACAGGAATGCCCGCCTGTTCCAGTTGGGGAACGCGCAAATCATTGGCCCGCGTCACCACCTCGAGTGTCTGGCTGGCCTCCCGCAAAGCCAGGCACATATCCACAAAGGCGGTTTCAGCGCCCCCGCGCGCCGCGCCCGCCATAACCTGAAGAATTTTCATGGGGAAGAAATCCCTATTTGGTTTCGGATTCAGCCTGCGCGGGTTTTTCAGGGGTTTTCGTCTCTGCAGGTTTTTCCTCGAGCTTATCCAGCTCAAGCGCGTCGACGTCGATTTCTTCGTCCGCCGCCTCGGGAAATACCTGGGAAAAGGACAGCAGCGTGTTCTTGAGAAGCTCCACCATGTTGGTTTGGGTCTCGTCCATCTTCTCAAGAAGATATTTACACGCCTCCGGCGTCGTCACGGGAATTTTCTCAATCTCGCTTTGCGTACGGTCGCGCGTGTCATCGACCTCCTTGAAAATCGCCTCGATATCCTGTTTTTTGGCGTAGTCCTGAGCCAGCATCATGTTATGAAGATTGGCCTCGGCGTCCTTAATGATCGGGTTGACCGCATCGTTCCAGGATTTGTAACGCGTATCCAGATTTTCTTTCATATCAGGATTGTTTTCACCGCACTTGTCGATGGCGTTTCCGACATCCTTCTGCACGATCTTCACAGTTTCAATAATATTGTAGTTCGTATAGGTCATGAAGAAATGTTTTTGCTCGGCCGGCTTTTTCTTCATGATGAGATTAATCACCATATTGTAGATTTTATCGTCTTCCTGGGGCTTGACCGCCTGGGGGGCGGATTTCTCGGTGGAAGGTTCTTTTTTCTCCTGTGCCAAAGCCGGATAGGCGGCGGACAGAAGGGACGCGCAAAGCAGGGAAGCGGGAATTAGATGTTTCAAGGGATGATCTCCTTTATATCTCCGGGGTCTCATCCTTTCATTGTAGGATGTATGCCCTGCTTTTAGCAAAAAAACGTCCCGGCGGGAACAATTCAAAGCATGGTCTTGCACTTTGTCCATTTTTATGGCGATTTACCGGGCACAGATCAAGAGGATGCCATGACCCTGAAACCGTCTACCCGCTCCGATATTGAAAGCTTTCGCGCCCTGGAAAACCTGCGCGAAGCCAACGAACGCGTGTTGCGCGGCGAAAACATCATCCGCCTTGAAGCGGGACAGCCCTGCTTCGGCGCCCCTGAAAAAGCCCTGGAACATGCCCGGGACGTCATCAAAAGCGATCCCAGGCAGGGCTATACAGAATCCCTCGGCATGGCGCTTCTCCGCGACCGCATCGCCGTGCATTACCGGAATTTTTACGGAATTGACCTGCCCTACAACCGGGTGGCCGTCACGGCGGCGTCTTCCACCGGTTTTATCCTGACCTTTCTGGCTGCGTTCGACGCGGGAGACAAAGTGGCCGTCACCAATCCCACCTACCCCGCGTACCGGAATATCCTGCGCTCCTTGAACCTCGAAGTGGTGGAGCTGGAAACGACGGCGGAGAGCAACTACCAGCCCACGGCGGCCCTGCTGGAAAAAAGCGGAAAAAAATTCGACGGCCTCATCATCAACAGCCCCGCCAATCCCACGGGCGCGATGATAGATGGGGATGAGCTGAAAAAAATCTGCGCCTGGTGCGACGCCAACGGGGTCCGCCTGATTTCGGACGAAGCCTATCACGGCGTGACCTATGAGGACAAAGCCCCAACAGCCCTTCAATTCAGCGACAACGTCATCGTCACCAACACATTTTCCAAATATTTCGCCATGACCGGCTGGCGGCTGGGCTGGCTGGTCCTGCCTGAAAACATGACGGACCGCATCAAGCGCCTGGCGGAAAATCTTTTTGTCTCCCCGCCTACGATCGCACAGCACCTGGCTTACAAGGTCTTCGACCACACGGATATTCTGGACGGATATGTGCGGCATTACCGGACGAACCGGGATATTCTCAAGACGCATCTTCCCGAGGCCGGCATAAAGAATCTCTCCGCCGCCAAGGGCGCATTTTATCTTTATGCGGATCTCAGCGACCTGACGAACGACAGCGAGCAATTTTGCCGCCGGATGCTGGACGAAGCCAAAGTCTCGGCCACATCCGGAGTCGATTTCGACCCAAAGCGCGGCCACACCACCATGCGCCTTTCCTATGCCGGAAAACCAGAAGACATGCAGGAAGCCTGCCGCCGCATTAAAGAGTGGCTGGAGTAAGCTCACAACCTGAGGAAGCCTTGCCCATGGCGTCCAGGGCCGCCTCTATCACATTGCCCGTCGCGCCGTCCTCATAGGGCAATGTGCTGAGCGCCCGCCGCCAAGCCTTGCCGCCAGGTCGTCCGTGGAACAGGCCCAGAATATGCCGCGTCACCGACTTGACCGGTGTGCCGTGCCGGGCCTGTTGCTCTTCTATGTAAGGAATCATCGCGCGTGCGATCTCCACGCGGGTGGATAGGTTTTCATTTCCAAAAATATCCCGCTCAATATCCGCCAGAACCCAGGGATTGTGGTAAGCTTCCCGGCCGATCATCACGCCGTCCAGATTCTCAAGATGCACCCTTGTATCGGATACGCTTGTGATGCCGCCATTCACAATGATGCGTAAATGTGGATAGCGCGCCTTCACCGCCCGAACGCGCCCGTAATCCAAAGGCGGCACCTCCCGGTTTTCCTTCGGGCTCAGGCCCTGCAGCCAGGCCTTGCGCGCATGGATGATGAATATCCGGCATCCCGCCCCGCTGACCGTGTCCACAAACCGGTCAAGATCGGCCAGATCATCCTGATCGTCCACGCCGATCCGGCATTTAACGCTCACCGGAATATTCACCGCGCCCGCCATCGCCGATACGCAGGCCGCCACATGAGCGGGCTCCTTCATCAGGCACGCACCAAAGCGTCCCTCCTGCACCCGGTCGGACGGGCAGCCGCAATTCAGGTTGATCTCGTCATAACCGAATTCTTCGCCCAAACGCGCACATTGGGCCAGAGCCTCGGGGTCGGAGCCCCCGAGCTGCAACGCCACGGGATGCTGCGCGGGATCAAAACGCAAGAAGCGCTCCTTGTCACCATGCAGAAGCGCACCGGTCGTGATCATCTCCGTATAGAGCCGCACATGAGGCGCGATCATCCTGTGAAACGTCCGGCAGTGCCGGTCGGTCCAGTCCATCATCGGCGCAACGGAAATTTCGGGGGTATAGTTAGGAGGTGCGGTGTTCAAGATTCTCCACCACCTTGTCCATGAACTGTTCCGTGGTCAGGAATTTTTGATCCACCCCGACCAGCAGCGCGAGATCCTTCGTCATATGTCCCGCCTCCACCGTCTCAACGCACACGCTCTCAAGGATCTGCGCAAAATTGATCAGTTCCTCATTCCCGTCGAACTGGCCTCTGTATTTAAGCCCCTGCGTCCACGCGAAGATGGAAGCGATCGGATTGGTCGATGTCGGCTTGCCTTCCTGATGCAGGCGGTAATGGCGCGTCACCGTGCCGTGTGCGGCCTCAGCCTCCACGCATTTGCCGTCGGGCGTCAACAAGACGGAGGTCATCAGGCCCAATGACCCAAAGCCCTGCGCCACCACATCGGATTGCACATCGCCGTCGTAATTCTTGCAGGCCCAAACAAACCCGCCCTCGGACTTGATGGCCTGCGCCACCATATCGTCGATGAGGCGATGCTCGTACCCCAATTTTCTTTTCTCGAACTCGGCCTTGAACTCACGCTCGAAAACGCCCTGGAAAATCTCGATAAAGCGGCCATCGTAAGCCTTGAGGATCGTATTCTTGGTCGATAGATAGAGCGGATAATTTTTCTGAAGCGCATAGGAAAAACAAGACCGCGCGAATCCCTCAATGGACGAGTCCATATTGTACATGCCCATCGCCACGCCGCTGGAGGGGAAGTCAAAAATCTCCCATTCCTGCGCCGCGCCGTCCCGGGGTTCGTACACCAGCCTGAGCTTGCCCGGGCCTGGAACCTTAATGTCGGTGGCCTTGTACTGATCACCAAAAGCGTGACGGCCTACAATGATCGGCTTTTGCCAGCCCGGCACATAGCGCGGAACGTTGGAACAAATGATCGGCTCGCGAAAAACCGTGCCGTCCAGAATATTGCGGATCGTCCCGTTGGGCGATTTCCACATTTTCTTGAGATTGAATTCCTTGACCCGTGCCTCGTCGGGCGTGATGGTTGCGCATTTAACGCCCACGCCATGCCTTTTAATTGCCTGCGCGGCCTCCACGGTGACCTCGTCGTCGGTGGCGTCCCGGTTTTGAATGGACAAATCATAATAATCGAGGTCGATGTCCAGATACGGCAGGATCATCCTCTCCCGGATCATCGTCCAGATAATCCGGGTCATTTCGTCGCCGTCGATTTCGACCAGCGGATTTTTTACTTTTATTTTTTTCATCGGACTCCTCGCGTCAAAACGGGTTTTAGCACGCAAGGCCAAAAGAAGGAAGGTCCCCCGCCTGCGCGGAGAACGCACGATAAGGTAATAACGCGAATGGCTAGCCGTACAGGCACACCGTGTCCGCGTGGCCAAAACCGTTGAAATCGGTTCTCATGCCCTGGCTGTAAGCGCCCAGATTGCCGATCTCGATCCAGTCTCCGGTCCGGATATCCGCAGGCAGGACGAACGGCCCGGCCATCATATCCAGCGAATCGCAGGTCGGCCCGGCGAACGTGAATTTCTCCGTTGCGGCGCTGAAAGTCCCGTCGGGACGGATCGCCTCCACGGGAAAGCGCGTGTTCAGCAAAGGTCCGGCATCAAACAGGCCGCCATAAGTGCCGTCATTGAGGAACAGCATGTTCCCCTTGCGCAGCTCCACGCGCACCACGAGAGAGCCCCCATCCGCAACCAGCGCCCGCCCGGGTTCGGCCAGAAGCGGAAGCCGGTCCAGTCCCTCGGCGCGCAACGCATCTTTGAGCGCCTGCATGTATATATCCAGCGGCGGAACTTTCTGATCCGGATAAGAGGCGGGGAATCCCCCACCCACATCCAGAAGATCGACCTCCACCCCGCTGGCGCGGATGACAGCCGCGCTGAAGGATACCGCCCGCGCATACGCCGCCGGATCGGTCGCCTGCGTTCCCACATGGAAGCACACGCCCAGTTTAGCGGCCACACCCCGCGCTTGACGCAGCAGGGAGGCAGCCTCCTCCGGAGCGGCGCCGAATTTAGAGGAAAAATCAATCGCGGCGGTGCCGCTCACGGGAAGAGCCAGCCGGACATACAGGGTCAGATCCCGCGCGTGGCCGGTGGCGTCCATGATTTTTTTCAGCTCTTCTTCCGTATCAAGGGAGAAATCCCGTACACCGTGCTGGAAATAAGCCTCCGTGATCGCCTCGGGCGATTTGACGGTGTGCATGAAATACAGCTTCGCCTTGCGGCTGATTTTCCGCACCAGCCGGATTTCCTTCAGCGACGCCACGTCGAAGGCGCACATTCCCGCCTGAATCAAGGCTTGGATGACAACCGGAGCCGGATTGGTCTTCACCGCGAACATTGTCTCGCCTGGAAAGGCGCGCATGAAAGCCTTCGCCTTTTGCGTGATGATCTCGGGGCGAATGATGTAGACAGGCTCGGCAGGGCGCAAAGCGGCGATGACACCCCGAACCGGTCCCGTAAGACGGGCGGGCTTCGAGGATTGTTGCGCGCGCTTGAGCGAAGCGGTGGCGATGGGGACAACTTTATTCATATCTGACCTCCCAAGTTCTTCTTATCGAAGAGGTGCGGTTTTAAAGGATCCAAAAGTAAAGCGGCTTTTACGAAAGAGCCATACAAAAAGACTGTTTAAAACGGCCTGTAATCAAGGGATAATCAGTCTGTACTGAAAATGAAACGCGCTCAAGGCACGGAAAGCCGTGACCGCGGGTTTCAAGAGACAGACAAGGTGTGGCTTACGGCGCCACGTGCCGAAATTGTTACGTTTCATAACGTAAACCCTTTCAAAGCTAAGGTTGGGACGCCTGTTTTTTCAGGAGTCCGCCCCGGTCCAAAATAGTTTACGCCGTTGCATAACCGTTTCTAGTCGAAGCCTAGGGGTGGCCAGAGACACGTGCGCAGTTCTTATTATAGCGTTTTTCCTGAAAATCCAAAGAAAAAATTAACAATTCTGTATTTTTTCTCGGAAAAGAACCAAAAACCCCAGACATCCGTAAGTTTTTGACTTTGTCCGCCTGGGGACATTTTTGAAATCCTCTGAAAAGGATACAGGAAAGCCTCACCCCCGGCAGTTCAACTCAAAACAAGGGTACAGAAGCCGGGAAGGTAGTGACATTTCCTTCCTGAACGGCTATCAAGAAGAAATTGTCCTTGGCTCAAGATCACAACAAGAAGATTTTGATAATGAAAAAAACACAATTCTCCCTGGTGGCCGTCCTGACCTGCCTGCTTTTAGGCTTCTCGCCCCCCGCCGACGCCCAGCAGGTTATACGGGATATCCAGGTGCAAGGCGCGCAACGGGTCGAGCCCGCCACCATCTTGTCCTATATCAATCTCCAGAGCGGAGATCCCATGACCCGGGAAACCCTGGACAGCGCCCTTAAAAACCTCTTTGCCACGGGACTGTTCGCCGACGTTTCCCTGGAACAGCAGGGAGATATCCTTGTTGTGACGGTCTCCGAGAATCCCATCATCAATGAAATCTCTTTCGAGGGGAACGACCGGATCAAGGACGACGAGCTTCTGGCTGAAATCCAGGCACGCCCCCGTCAGGTCTTCGCCCGCACAAAAATACAGGCCGATGTAAGCCGGATTTATCAACTTTACCGTCGTGGAGGGCGCTTTTCCGTCAGCGTGGAACCCAAGGTCATCCGGCTGGAGCAAAACCGCGTCAATCTGGTCTTTGAGATCCAGGAAGGAGACGTGACGAAGGTTGAAAGCATTCGATTCGTCGGCAACAAGCGCTTTGACGACAGCCGCCTGCGCTCGGAAATCAGCACCAAAGAAACGGCCTGGTACCGCTTTATCACCGCCGATGACCGCTACGATCCCGACCGTCTGTCCTACGATCAGGAGATGTTGCGCCGCTTTTATCTCAAGGAAGGCTATGCCGACTTTCGGATCGTCTCTGCCGTGGCCGAGCTTTCCAATGACCGCTCCGATTTTTTCATCACCCTTACCTTGGAAGAAGGCGAACGCTACAAGCTGGGTGAGGTCAAAATTGATTCCCGCCTGCGCGATTTCGATCCGGCCCCCCTCAATCAAAATATAGAGATCCGGTCCGGAGACTGGTACGACGCAAACCTGGTTCAGGAAACGGTCGACCACCTTACGGACGCGCTCGGCGACCTCCAGTACGCCTTCGTGGCCGTGAAGCCTGAAATTCGCAAAAACCGTGATGCCCGCACCGTTGATATCACCTTCCAGATTGATGAAACGCCGCGGGTCTTCGTGGAGCGGATCGATGTGAACGGCAATATGCGCACGCTGGACAAGGTTGTACGCCGTGAAATGCTGCTTGTTGAAGGCGACCCTTTCAACAAGTCGAAACTCGCCCGGTCCGAGCAGAATATCCGCAACCTCGATTATTTCGAGAAACTGGAAATGTCCGCCAAGCCCGGCTCCGCGCCCGATAAAACGGTCGTCGACATCAATGTGGCGGAAAAATCCACCGGCGAACTTTCCGTCGGCGCCGGATTTTCGACGAATGACGGCCCGCTGGCCGACTTCCGAATTCGGGAACGCAACCTTCTGGGCAAGGGACAGGATCTCCTTCTGGCCGCCGTCATCGCGGGACAGCGCACGGAGTTCGACGCCTCCTTCACGGAACCGCATTTCCTGGACCGCGACGTTTCAGCCGGAGTTGACCTCTT
>JAIOYC010000022.1 GCA_021741325.1 Alphaproteobacteria bacterium | reverse complement strand
CCCCCATCCCTTCCCACCCCTGATTTTAACTATGTAAAACTAATCCGCGTGGAAACCGCGGGAGAAATGCTGAAGGCCTGTGAATCTGTTCTGCCCGTGGATATCGCCGTCTGCGCCGCCGCCGTGAGCGACTGGACACCGGAACAGGCCCAAAGCCACAAAATTAAAAAGACCCCGCGCTCCAGCCCTCCCTCCCTCACGCTGAAGGAAAATCCCGATATCCTGCGCACCCTCGGCGCCCATAAACACCGTCCGCGCCTGCTGGTCGGCTTTGCCGCCGAGACCGAAAATCTGCTGGAAAACGCCGCGGCCAAACGCGAAAGCAAAAACTGCGACTGGATTCTGGCCAATGAAATCGCGCCCGGTTCAAATATCTTTGGCGCGGAAGAGAATCATGTCTATCTGATCACCCGGGACGGAGTGGAAGACTGGCGGCCCGCAACCAAGACGGAGATCGCCGGCTGCCTGAGCGATAAAATCATCGGATTTTTTGAGAAGGAAAAAACACATGCCCCATAACGACAACACCGCCGTTTTAAATATTGCCCTGCGCGTGCTGGATCACGGCAAGGACCTGCCTCTGCCGGCCTACGCCACACCCCAATCCGCCGGCATGGATTTATGCGCCGCGGTGGAGGCCCCCCTCATCCTGTCGCCGGGCGGGCGGGCGGCCGTTCCCACGGGACTTTCCATCGCCCTGCCCGCCGGATTCGAGGCCCAGATCCGCCCCCGTTCGGGCCTGGCGTTTAAAAACGGAATCACGGTGCTGAATACGCCCGGAACCATCGACGCGGATTACCGGGGCGAGATCAAGGTCATCCTGATCAATCTCGGGCAGGAGCCCTTTATCATCGAGCGGGGAATGCGCATCGCCCAGATGGTCGTCGCGCGGAACGAGCAGGCCCGCTGGGAGCTGGCGGACACATTGGACGACACCGTCCGGGGCGCGGGCGGCTTCGGCTCGACGGGAACGAAGGGCTAACCGCCGCCGGGGCAGAAAAATTGAGGGATAAATCCTGTCACCACCCCGCCATTATTATGAGTGGCCTTGGCTGAAAAAGTGATTTCTTCCCCGGCATCATGCCTTATTCTCTCATGATCCTTTATCGGCACCTCATAATGAAATCCGCCACACACGATGCTGAATCCTTCGCCCAGTTTTGTTACTTTCCCGTAATATTGAGGATCTTCCCCGTTTTCGTTTGCTCCGCCCATCTTTTTTCTCCCTTTGAAAGTGAGTGTTCCCATTATGGAACGTCTTATTTAATCCTGCCACCTTCCAAAGATCCATGAATATATGTGCTGCGCCGCACGGATATCCCCCGTACTCGACCCTTGAGAAAAGCGCTGTTTTGCCCTATGATGCGCCCTTGATTTAAAGGCGGGGACAAATGGCTGGAACGCAGAAGGATAGCTTCTCTCTCGAAGGAATGAGCTTCGAGAGCGCGCTGGGAGAGCTGGAAAAAATCGTGCGGGAGCTGGAAACGGGCCAGGCGCCCTTGGAAACCTCCATCTCCGCCTATGAGCGCGGCATAGCCCTGAAAAACCATTGCGAGAAAAAACTCCGCGAAGCCCAGTCGAAAATCGAAAAAATCACTGTCAACGCTGACGGGTCGCTCTCGACCGGGCCCTTAGACCATAAAGGATAATCGCCTCCATGTGCCCCTCACCCCGCGACGCAAGCCCCGAATTACAATACGCCCTGGATGACACCGTGGCGGCCCTCAACCGCACGATCGAACGTCTCCTGCCCCAGACCGACCTGGCCGAGGCCTCCCTCTTCGAGGCCATGCGCCACGGCACGTTGGCGGGCGGAAAACGGCTGCGCCCCTTTCTGACCATCCAGTCGGCTTTCCTGTTCAATGTGGATTCCTCCCGCGCGCGGCGCGTGGCCGCCGCCGTCGAATTTGTTCATTGCTATTCCCTGATCCACGATGACCTGCCCTCCATCGACAACGCCGCCCTGCGCCGCGGGCAGCCCACCGTACATAAACAGTTCGGAGAAGCCACGGCCATCCTGGCCGGGGACGCGCTCCTCACGCTGGCCTTCGAGATCCTCAGCGAGCCTGAGACCCACGAAGATCCTCGCGTGCGCTGCGAGCTGGTGCGGGCGCTGGCTGAAGCCGCGGGCGGCGGCGGCATGGTGGGCGGGCAGATGCTTGACCTGATCGGGGAGAAACAGGATTTTGACCTGGGCACGATCAGCCGCCTGCAACGCATGAAAACCGGAAAACTCATGGCCTTCGCGTGCGAAGCGGGCGCAATCCTGGGCAAGGCCAACGAGCCTCATCGCCGGGCTCTGCGCAACTACGCGCATGATCTCGGGCTGGCCTTCCAGGTCACGGACGATATCCTCGATGTCGAGGCCGACCCGCAAGACACCGGCAAGGATTCCGGCAAGGATGCGTCGGCGGGCAAATCGACCTTCGTCTCCACCATGGGCCGCGAAGAAGCCCAAAAGCGCGCCGAAATGCTCATCCAGCAATCCATCCGCCACCTCAAGATCTTCGAGGACCGGGCCCATATGCTCAAAGAGCTGGCGCTCTACGTTCTGGAGCGGCGGGCGTAAGGGGGTTTTTCCCGCTATCCTCTCCGACGGAAAATCACGATCAAACTTAAAAAATTCTGATCCGGGATGCTCTTGGCCAGACATTTTTTCAGTCCGCCACTACTTCCAGCCTCCCTCCGCCCTTTTCAGGCGATCGAAATCATGCTGCCTTCCATGTAACATCCCTCTTGACACAGTTGATAGATAGCAACTATTGATTGTGTATAAAAACAATAAAACAGGAGGTTCATCCATGCGTTTGTTTCAAATCCGATCCCGTCACGATCATAATATTCTGTTCGAGGGCCGTTTTCCCTCCTTCCGCCGCGCACTGGAACACGCCGTTACAAGCCGGATCAGCCTGGAAAGCGCGGATTTGCGCCATGCCAACCTGCTGAATGCCTGCCTGGACGATGCACAACTGCAGGATGCAGACTTTTCCTATGCCAACCTGACCGGCGCGAACCTCTCAGAAGCTATGCTCTCCGGCTGCCGCTTCACGCAGGCGCAGCTCTACAACACCTGCCTGGCCTATGCGGACCTGCGGGGAGCGGACTTCGCCCATGCCTCCTTTGGCGCGACGGATGTCACAGGAGCCAATCTTTCGGGGTGCCGCTTTGCCGGGCTGTCCTGCTTTACGCTCGACTTCACGGGCGCCCGCGCCATGCAGGACTGCTCCTACGAAAGCCCGGACGGTCAGAAAACCCCCCTCTCCTTCCCACCCGTGGTCATCCGCGGATTTCATCAGGAACTCGTCATCCTGATGGATCAATGCGTCCATATCGGCCATAAGGTTCTGGATATCCGGCAAGGGCTCGATGCCCTGCGCCCCGCCGCTCAAACCTCCCGGATTCAAAGATGAGTTGAATTTATTTTATTTATAGTTGAATTTTATTTGACACACACTCTCCTATTGTGTAAAACAATTTTCATTATGGCTACTAAACCATCACTCAAGATGGAAAGATCATAATGGGGATACATCATGTTTTTATATGCGCGCTGCGGAACGCTGTTCGCCGTGTACGCCGAATTTTCGGCGTATCTGGGAGCAACGCCGATTTGGGCCCTTGAAACTTGCAAGGGAGAAACTATAATGGATATTCCCTGGGGACGGATCATTCTCACCCCGGGATGGAGGCTTAAGCGTGATGGAACATCCGGCGACACCATACACCCCCCGCCAGGGACGGGCGGACCCGGACCCGCGGACCACGGGGAAAGTTTTGCGGCTCCTGGCGGAGTTCCAGAAAATTGACCCCGCTTTCCCGCTGCAATACGCGGTGTGCCTGGCCGAAATTTCCCTGGAGGAAGGCTTGTCCCTGACCGCGCTGGCGGACCGGACGGGCCTGAATCTCTCCACCGTCTCCCGCATCGTGGGCGCGCTCTCGAAACACCGCCAGCGCGGCGCGCCTTACGGCCTGATCCGGGTTGTCCTCTCAAAGGAAGAACGCCGCCGCAAGGAACTGTATCTCACGCCCAAGGGCCGGGCCGTCATGGCGGGGCTGTGCGCGGCGGTGTCCTGAGCCTGCAATCTCTCACGCCCGCCTCTTTTCTCCCTCATCCTCTTCTTCTGATTCGTCCTGGTCGTGAATGAGGGCCAGAGCGCGGGGCACGTCCTCTATGGGCAGAAGGCTCGGCAGCTCGGGGGCGCCACCCTGCCCCTGCAGATCCTTGAATTTCCGGGCGGCGGGCAGGACGGAACGCTCCAGCGAACCCACCGCGTCGTTATACCCGCCCAGCGCGCTTTGCAGGCCCTTGCGTATTTTCTCGATATGGCCCGCGAAGGCCAGAAGACGCTTGTAAAGATTTGCGCCGCGCTCTGAAATCTCCTGCGCGTTTTGCGCCAGCGCCACCTGCCGCCAGCTCATCCCCACCACCCGCAGGAGCGACATGGTTAGAACGGGCGACGCCAGCACGACCTTCTTGTCGGCGGCATATTCCAGCAGAGACGGATCGGCCTGAACCGCCGCGCTGAACAGATGCTCGGAGGGCAGAAACAGCACGACGAAATCAGGCGAATTCAACTGCTCCCAATAAGCCTTGCGGCCCAGATCCGTAATATGCCCGCGCACCGCCTGCGCCAGCCCCACCTGGAGAGTCTTGTATGAGTCCTCGTCCATCCCGGAATCCAGACTGCGCACGAAATCATTGATGGGCGCCTTGGCGTCAATCACGATATGCAGGGATTCAGGCAGATTGATCACCGCATCGGGACGCAGACGCCCCCCGTCGAAGGTTTTTTGCAGCGTGTAGTGAATATCCTTTATAAGGCCGGAGGTCTCCAGCAGGCGCTCCAATATGCCTTCACCCCAGTTGCCGCGCATGGCGGGATTGCGCAAGGCCCCGGCCAGCCTGCCGGTTTCCCGGTTCAGGTTTTTGAGATCCTCCCGCAACGCCTGATCCGTACCCTTCATCTGCTCCAGCGCTTTGCCCAGCCCCTCCAGCTGTTTGTTGACAGGCTCCACGAGCGTCTCGATCGCCTTGTGGCGTTTCTCCAGATCATGCGCGCCCTCGGCCTGGGACTGGAGGAGCTTCTCGCGCGCCAGCTGCAGGAACTGCTCACTGCTTTTGCTCAGCGCTTCCTGCGCGGTGGCCTTGAAACGCATGTCCAGCGCCGCCGCGGCCTGCTCCAGCCCCGCGCGCTCGGCCAGAACCTGCGCGGAAAGCTCGGCGTTGCGGCGCTCCAGGCCGAGAATTCTGGTCCAGAAAAAGAGCGCCGCGAGAATGATCCCTCCCGCCAGTCCCGCACCCGCATACAAGAATTCCACGATGTCCTCTCGATTCTCCGCTATGCCTCGCAGCGGCAATATTGTATTGATTCCTCAACAAATCATGGGCCGGAGATGAAAACAAATCAAGAACATTCCATGGACAATTCACAACGCGGCAACGCGCTGCTCTATGTTCTGATCGCCATCGCCCTTTTTGCGGCCCTGAATTTTACCCTGACCCGGCAGACGGACACCGGGGAATCAGGCTCCCTCCCGGATGAAAAAGCCGATCTGTACGCCACCCAGCTCATCAGCTACGCCGCGCAGGCCAAATCCGTCCTGGACCAGATGATGTTCGGCGGGAGTGATATCGGCGCGATGGATTTTACCCTGCCCAACCAGCCGGGATTCAACACCGGATCGGCCATCAACCGGGTCTACCACCCCGCCGGCGGGGGCCTCAATCCGGGCCGGTTGCCCGCCGAGATTACGACCGGCGCGGATTCCGATCCGGTCGCGGGCTGGTATCTGGGGCGCTTCAACAATGTGGAGTGGACGAAAACGACGGCGACCGACGTGATCCTTGTGGCCTACCAGATCAAAAAAGCCGTGTGCGAAAAGCTCAACCTGAAGATCACCGGCTCCGCAACCATTCCGGTTCTGGGCGCGGCGATCGACAATGTGATGATCGACGATTCCATTCACAACGGGACCAATGTGGATTTCACCACCGACCCGGACGCAGGATCCCCGATCTGCGCGGAATGCCACAAGCTGCCCTCACTGTGCGTGCAGAGCCTGAGCCCGGACGCCTACGCGTTCTATACGGTGATTGCGGATAGGTAGGAATTAGGGCTTGAGGTTGATCTGAAAATCGCGACGCGAATACAGGTCTTTCATCATGCCGGGTGTTTCAGGACCCGGCATGAAATAAAAGGTTTGGATGTCTGCCTGGGACACCGGGTCGCACACAAAATTGAAACAACCCGCGATTTGTGGATTTGTGACATCCGCAAAAAGAATGACCGGACCATTCGTAGCCGATTTTTGAGAAGACCTCACCTCTTCGATGATTCCCTTTGCGCTGCCGGGGATTGAAGCCCTTCCTGCAAAAGGCTCCACAATTTCCCGGGCAGGGAATTTCGTTGTAAGGAAACTCCTCAATTCATTCTTAAAATCCGATCCTTTATTAAGGTAGGTATTTCGGTCAGGAAACTGAACCATAATTTGCCTGCCGGATTCCGCACGCATGGCTTTTTCAAGCACTCTCGCATCATCGGGATCGTCTAAAAAATCTTTTAAGGGCACCATCGAACGGAATATACTATATGTTAAGTGTTCTGTCAATAAAACTACGCCGCCTTGACCTCCCTCCTTCCATATGCATCAATCTGGTGAATTTCTACCACTATCCGGACTTAACAATGACCCCAGAACAATCCTACCTCTCCGCCAAAAACATCCCCCCGCGCCGCCGGCTGATTTTCGCCATGGACGTTCCCTCGCCGGAGGAGGCTAAAAAACTCGCTGAAGAGCTTGGCGACAGCGTGGAATTCTACAAGCTCGGGCTCCAGCTCCTGATGGCGGACGGCTACCGGGATCTGATCCGGTGGATGCGCGCGCGCGGAAAGGACGTGTTCGTGGATCTCAAATTCTTCGACGTGCCCCAGACCGTGGCGTCCGCCGTGAAACAGGTCAGCGAATCCGGCGCGCTGTTCGCCACCGTGCACGGCAACGACGCCATTCTGGAGGCCGCCGTCAAGGCGAAGGGCCCGCTGAAAATCCTGGCCGTGACCGCCCTGACCAGCCTGGACCGGGCGGATCTCGATTCGCTGGGGTTCCAGGCCAATGTGGAAGACCTGGTTCTATCCCGCGCGCGCCGCGCGCTGGAGATCGGCTGCGACGGCGTGATCTCCTCGGGCATGGAAGCCCGCGCCCTGCGGGAAAATCTCGGCGAGAAACTGATCGTCATCACGCCCGGCATCCGCCCCGTGGAAAACCGGCAGGAAGACGACCAGAAACGCGTGATGACCGTCGAAGACGCCTTCCGCAGCGGCGCGGATTACATCGTCGTGGGCCGCCCCATCAAGGACCATCCCGGCTTCGCCTCTCCCAAAGAGGCCGCGGAGAGCATCCAGACGAAAATCGCGTCTATCTTCGGGTAAAATTTCTCAAGGACTAGGCCGTACCACCCAAGATAAAATATGTCAATAAATATTCCCTTCGCATCCCTCCCCCTTCCCGCTAAGCTGCGCTCATGGATAAAAGACGCTGGCGGCGCCACAGACCGCTCTTTGCAACACCGGCTCAAAGCCCCGGTACACAAACAAATACTAGATGCGGAATCCTTCACCTCCTCTGGGGCGGGCTCAAGCGAATCTGCACCGTTCTGGGCGCGTTTTTCCTCCTGTCCATGGTGATGGGCGTGATGGCGCTCGTGGGGATGACAGAACGGGCGCAGCCCCCGCTGCCCGAAGACATGGTTCTGTTTCTCTCTTTCGACGACGCGCTGCCGGAAATTTCTCAGGCACCGGGCCTTACCGACCCGTTTCCCTCCGCCAGCCCCACCCTGCAGAACATGGTCGAGGCCATCGACATGGCCGCGAAGGATCCCCGCGTAAAGGGACTGGTCGCCACGATGGAAGGCGGTGGATTCGCGCTCTCCCATATCCAGGAAGTGCGCGCGGCGGTGAAGCGTTTCCGTGAAAACGGGAAATTCACGTCCATCTATTCGACCTCCTACGGCGACACGGGCGGCTTTGGCGGCTACTGGCTGGCGTCCGCGTTCGCGGAAATCTGGCTTCAGCCCATCGGGACCGTTGCCGTTACGGGGCTGAACGCGGAAATTCCCTTTTTCCGGGACACGCTGGACAAGATCGGCGTGAAGCCGGAATTCTTCCAGCGCGAGGAATATAAAACCGCTTATGAGAGCCTGACCAATGCCTCCATGTCCGCGCCCAACCGGGAGATGACGGAGCGCCTTCTGGGCGATATCCGCGCGGAAATCGTCAAGGACATCACAACGGACCGGGGGCTGGACGAGGCGACCTTTGAAAAGCTTGTGGACAAGGGATTCCTGACCGCGCCCGAAGCACTGGCGGGCGGATTGATCACGAAAGTCGACTACACGGACGTCTTGGAAGATCAAATCAAAAAAGCCGTGACGGGCGACCCTGAAAGCGACGCGGAAATTTTCGTGAGCGCCAACGGCTACCTGGCGGGCAATCATAAGACCGATCAAAAACCGTCGCATTACCTTCCCCAATCCATGCAAAAAACTCCGCCCGGAATTGCGCTGATTCATGCGGTGGGGGTAATCATGCCCACGGGAACCGATTCGACTCCCGCCCCTTCCCTGATGGGCGGCGGAATCGCGGCGGCCGATGAGATCTCAGCCGCCATTCAGGATGCGACCGACGACGATTCGATTAAGGCCGTCGTCCTGCGGATCGACAGTCCCGGCGGCTCGCCCACCGCATCGGAAACCATCTTGCGCGCGCTGCAAAAAACAAAGGAGAAGGGCAAGCCCGTCATCGTTTCCATGGGGCCCACGGCCGCGTCCGGCGGCTACTGGATTGCGGTCAGCGCGGACCGGATTTTTGCGATGCCCACCACCCTGACCGGCTCGATCGGCGTTCTGGGCGGCAAGTTCTCCGGGGCGGCGCTGTGGGACAAGCTGGGTGTGAACTGGGAACGCCTGAAATGGGGCGAGAATGCCGGCGCGTTTTCCATCAACACGCCCTTTTCGGACTCCGAGGCGGAGCGCATCAACGCGATGCTCGACGATATTTACAGCGGCTTTGTGGCCCGCGTCGCGCAGGGACGGAAAATGGACCCGGCTTCTGTTGAAAAAATAGCGCGCGGCCAGGTATGGAGCGGCCGCCGCGCCGTGGAGATCGGCCTCGTGGATGAAATCGGCGGCCTGAGTGAAGCGCTGAATTATACGGCGAAACTGCTGGGCGCGCAGGATCGAACCGGCGCGGACGTCGTGATCCTGCCCCGCCCGAAAACCCCCATGGAGCGCCTGATGGATCTCTTAGGCCGGCTGGCCCAGTTCACCGGGGCCGGCTGGCAGGGGAAAATTCCCGGCTGGATGGAGCATCTGGCCTCTTACGCGGCCCTCATCGACAATCCCCGGCTCTATCAAACCTATGAGCCGTTGAGGGTGGAGTAAAACGGTCTTTTACGGGCCCGTCACGAGATTCAAGGAGCCGTCCGCATTAACCCCCAGACCCGCCGCGCCGGTGGCCGCTTCCGCGAATTCCGCAGACGTGCCCAGCCCGCTGATCCCCACGGCATTGAATATATTTTGCAATAGGGGATCAACCTGAGCGATCAGCCACTGCCCGCCCTGATTGTTGTGAAAAAGGCTGTAATCAATCATTCCGGTTGCCACAAAAAGCCCCGCTGCTATCCAGAAATTGCTGCTCAAGAAACCAGATCCCGGGGCTCCCATATGATGATCTCCTTTGTTTTTCTACGTGAGAAAAAGCGTCCCAAATAAATTGAGAATAATTCTCATTGACATGTATGATGCGAATGGTTATCAAAGTCAATATCAATTGAGAATGATTCTTTAAAAAAGAAAAATCAAGTGAAAAGAAGGAGTTACGCGATGAAAAAAGGGACCGCCTATACGTTATTTTCTGGAATTGTTTTAAGTTTTATGATGTCGGCCGATGTTCAGGCGCAAAAAATCCAGACCGGTAAAACAGTCTCGCAAAAGCTCCCCGACGAGCGGACAGTAACCTTCAAGTGCAGCGATCTCCGGACCAATAATCAGGGTGCTCCGTACATGACTGGTGCTTTCGTCGCCGCTGCGGACTGGACGCCGCCGCATCAGGAAATCCAGTTGAAGAACTCAGGACAATGGGCGCAGTGGAACGCCAACAAAGGCGGTTACACGGCGCAATCCGGAGTGGGCATGCTGATCCATCTGGACAGCCACAAACCTCCCTACAAATATTGCACCGACCAGGTGAACCAGATCCGGACGGGAGATTTCAAAAATACCGGGGTTCCCTGTCCTCCCGTTACGGCTTTTCTAGGTTGTCTTACAAAATAGCTCCGCCATGGACACTCTTCTTGCCGCTGACCCGCCTTCCGTTCTCGGATGGAACGGCAACCGCCTTCTGCCGGAGCATCTCCGGCGGGCGGCGGACGATCTCGGCCTGAGAATCACCAGGAGCGGCCCGGCCTTCGGGGAAGGAGTATACAGCGTCAAATCCGTGGACGGAGCCTTCAATCCTGAAAAACTCTGCCCCTCCTTCGTCACCCGGCGGGGCCATAATTTTGACCTGCCCAACCTGCGTGCATTCCTGGATTTCCTGCATCAGCCCTTACGGGCCGGCACAGAGCAGGCTCTCCCTCCGCCGCCGGACAGAATTCACGTTCGCAAAAGGCAATCCCATGACAGGATCCTCCATCAAAAGCGCGTGGATCTCCACCGCCTACTCCGCTTCGCCACAACGGGCTCGGTGGAGATCCCCCCCGACCGGCACGAAGAGCTGGAGAAAGAGTCCGCCGAATGCCACGCCAAAACCGAACAGGCGATGCGCGACGCAGATTCCTGGCGGTCCCGGCAGGAACTCGCGAACAGGCAAACGATCCAGAGCGCGGTGCCCGGAACCGGCTTCAGCCCGGCTGATGGATTTTCCTTTTCATTAACCCCGCCCCCGGCCGATGAAGGCCCCGCGCACAAAGCGATGCGGGAGAAATTCGGCGCGCTGATGAAAACCGCGACCGGCCGGAATTTCGAGCCGGAAGAAGGAAAAATCCTTCTGACAGGGCGGCAGGTCGAGGCGCTGTGCCGCGCCGCCCACGAAGATTTCGCCCTGCCTGATCTCCTGGAAGCCGTGGGATTCGAGGAAGACGTGCAAAAGCATATGGATTCCATTGCGCGGCGCGCGAACGATCTTTCACATTCTGTTGCCTTCCAGCAGCTTTCGGAAGAAAACAGCGCAAGAAAGCTGGAGTCGCTTATACGTTCCACCTCCGCATTGAGCCCTCTTGTGAATTCAGAGGCGATGCAGGAAATCTGGAAACGCTATCACTTCACGGAGCAACGCGATTCACCTCTGGAGGGGCTCTCAAAGGAATACGCGATTTTTCAGGCCGTAATGGAGACCGAATCCCGCAAGGGGAAAATCAGCCCCGCCCGGATGGAAGCCCTGGCCCAGGAATTCTATCCGCTCCTGGCCTTCTCGACGCAGGTGACAAACCTTCTGGCCGAAGCGCGTACGAAAGCGGGTGAAATCGAACCCTTCGCCATGGGTCTCACCGCGATGCAGAAATCCTTCCGCACGGCCAGCCTGGCGGGCGTGGCCCTTTCCGCGCGGGAGATGAAAGACGACCATACCCGGATCCTTAAAGATCTGGAAGAATATCTGGGCGGCGGATCTTCCATGGCAAGGTGGGCGCAGGCCACGGGCGGGAACGCGCTGGAATTCGTGAATGACGTGGTGGGTTTCTTCCGGGAGCATCCAAAGCTGGCCGCCGGGGCCATAGCCATCGCGATCATGCTGTACATGAACAGCGGCAACAACCAGCCCGTCATCATCGCAGACGTCTTCAGCGATGCGGGCGGGATCAGCGTGGGCCCGAACGGGGAGTTGATTCCCATCAACGTGGAGGGCGATGCCCGGGGCACACTCAGCAGCTGGCATTATGATTTCAATCCCATTAAGTGGGTGGAAAGTTTCCTGAAAGGGGAAATCAACCCCATCGGCACTTACAAGCACAAAGTTTTCGAAAACCTGATCGTGGATCCTGTTAAAAATGTGATGCACGCGCTTTGCACGGGCCTGAATTATACCTGCGAACAGCTCGGCATGACCCCCAATCCGGACAGCGCCTTCGCACAGGCTTCTCAAAGCGTTATTAAGCCCGTTGCCAGCAGACTCTTTGACGTCAACATCCTCCAAAACGCCTCCCATGCCTCCTTCTGGGCCTATATGGCCGCCAAGGGCTATTTCTTTGGCT
This sequence comes from Alphaproteobacteria bacterium, assembly GCA_021741325.1. Taxonomy (GTDB): domain Bacteria; phylum Pseudomonadota; class Alphaproteobacteria; order Micavibrionales; family Micavibrionaceae; genus JAIOYC01. Next base: position 8,993 of record JAIOYC010000022.1, on the reverse strand, counting down.
TCCTGGGCGCGCGGAAGATTTTCGACCTGCTGGCCCCGCTCGTGGATCTGGGATACAAAAAAGGCCGGAGCCTCGGCGATTTCGCGCATGGAAAGAGACAGACTCTTTCCGAAAAACTTCTCGCGCTGGGGGAAGGAAAAAACCCTGTCCCTGAGTGGGCTCCTTTTAAAATCGCCCCCGAGGATCGTGAGATCATGACAGAGCTGGCCGAAGCCGCCTGCGAACGCGTCGCCATGGAGAAAACCCTTCCGGGGAATATCCGGCCCGCCGACATTCAGTTTCACATCGGGGGACTGAAGAAGCAATTCCGGATTGTGGCGGAAAATCTGGCCCCCGCCCTGAGGGCGCTGGACCGCTTCGATCTGCTGGCGGAACATGTCGCCGGGCAGGCGGGTATCGGGGAGCCGGCCTATCTCGCCTTCCTCCAGAACCGGATAGACGCCATGCGCGCGGCTCTACGGGAATGGTCCAGGCACGGCGATGCGGAGAAATTGGCCGGGGCGTTGCAGGAAAACGCGCAGGATCTGATCGGGGCCGAACTGCGGCACACCGGGGCCTCCACACTCTATGAGGCTCTGACCGGCGAGCAACCGGCAGGAAAAATCAAGAGCCGCCTGACACTGGCCGCCAACGCGAACTTCGCCCACATAAAACGGCGCGAGGCCGTCGCGGAACGCCGCGCCGCTCTTCAGGAAAGCGAAAATCCGGCCTTCACGCGTATGGCGGGTGATTATTTTCACATGCAGCGCATCGCGGGACAGGAGCGGTTTTTCGAGCTGTTCAACACCGTGCGCGGCAGCCATGTCGGACCCTCCCTCTCCCGGCAAACCCGCGCAGAGCGGAACACGGCCGGCGGCACGATCTGGCGCGGCATGGTCGCGGCGGCGCGCGGCCTGCGGACCGTCAAGGATTTTGCCCTGAAAAAATCCGTTCTCGGGGCGGCGGGCGCCCTGACCGCAGCCTGCGTCCTGCTCGATATGGCGGGGGCGGGCAATGCGCTAACCAGCGGCCTCTCCGCCGGAGGGGGCGGACTCATGGCGGGCGCGGCGACGACTCTGGCCTTCCTGATCTATAATTTCTGGGAAGATACAATCCTCGTGCATGTCGTCAGCGGCGCGATGCTCATCACGCTGGGCGCCGGCGCTGGAGTCGTCGCCCGGAAAGTTACCAAACCGCTCGTCATGGCAGGCATGGAACAAGCTGCGGCAGGCCTGGACCGGCTGCGCCACCATTCTGGACTCGATCTGAAAGGCTCATGGCTCAACGCCGTCGATACGGGCAGGAAAATAGGACAGAAAATCACGGCTCTGACCCAAAAAGCGAACACAGAGCTCGGCGTGAAACTCGCGCCCGCGCGCTCTGGCGGCCCCCTTCCCCATAAAATGCCGCAACCTGGATAACCCAGCCTGTAAGCTCAGGCCTTGCCCTTTGAATGCCACTGCACGTTATAAAGATCGAAACGGCGATCCTTCAGATTTTGCACGCTTCCCGCCTGCCTGCTGGTGAGAAGATTTTGCAGCTGCAGATCCGCAAACGCGATAGTCTCGGTGTTGGGCGGCGCGATCGCCGCGATTCCGTCCCGGGCAAACGGAAAGTCGCACGGCGTCAGAACGCAACTCTCGGCATAGTTAATGTCCATATTTTCGACATCGGGCAAATTTCCGACGGTCCCGGCCATGACGACAAAACACTGGTTTTGGACGGCGATCGCCTGCGAACAATACCGGACACGCAAATAGCCCTGCCGCTCGTCGGTGCAAAAAGGAACGAAGATCATCAACGCGCCCTGGTCGACCAGATGCCGCGCCGTCTCCGGGAATTCCGTGTCATAGCAAACCAGCACGCCGATCGGGCCGCAATCCGTCTGAATGGTTTGCAAAGTGTCCCCGCCCTTGATGTTCCACCAGTACCGCTCATTGGGCGTCGGGTGCAGTTTTTCCTGCGAATGGGTGGAACCGTCGCGCAAAAACACATAGGACACATTGTGAATATCCCCATCGGGCATTTTCGTGGGATGCGATCCGCCGATAATATTGATGTTATAGGCGATCGCCATTTTCTGCATGAATTTTGTATAGCGCCCCGTATAGTCCGTCAGATGGTCTATGGCTTCTTCCGGGCGCATTTTTTGTGGAGCCGCCGAGAGCAAAGCCAGTGTGACCAGCTCGGGGAAGACCACAAAATCGGAATCATAATCCGAGGCAATGTCTATGAAATACTCAAGCTGGTTTTGAAACTGCTCTTCCGAAGTAACCTTGCGCATCTGGAATTGCACCGCCGCCACGCGCACGGACTGCGGCAGACGGCCCCGCTTTTTCTTCTCCTGGGTCGGAGGCTCGGCGATGAGGGGGTTTTTCCAGACCATATGAACGGCGTAGCCCTGCGATTCCAGGTCGCTGACCATGTAGTTCTTGAGAATGCCGATAGGCTCGAAATCATTGGAAAGATGAAAGAAAACCACCTGATCACGCAATTTACGGGCCTTCACCAGCTCAAGATACTCTTCCGGCCCGTTCAGTTTTTCCATTCTCTTCGCGTAGCCCGGCATCCGCCCGCCAAAGATAATCCCTGTCAGGTTTAAGTCCTGGCAGAGCTTTTTACGGCGCTGGTACAGGCGGCTTCCGATCCGGATGCCGCGGTAATCCGGATCGACGCACACTTCCATGCCATAGAGATAATCGCCCTCCGGATCATGGCGCGACGCATAACCGCCGCCCGTGATCTCCTTCCATGTATGCGGCTTCAGGGCGATCTCGCCGCTTATCTTGAAAGCCGCGCAATGTCCGACGACTTTTCCTTTGTACTCCACCAGGAATTGTCCCTGCGGAAAATTCGTAATCTGGCCGCGCAGCATCTCGGCGGTGAAGGCTCCCGACGGATAAACCTTCGCGCTCAAAGCCTGAAGGGCCGGAATATCCGAAAGCGTTGCCTGGCGAACAACCAGCGTCGCGTCTGTTTTGGCCCGCGGAGCCTTTTTGGAATCTTTTTCTGTCATGATCCCTGGAATATAGAAGAAAACCCTTGGGAATACCACCCATTTACAGGATTTCATTCGTCTTCCGACTCTTCGCATCGACTGCTTCTGCTACTGCACAAAATAATATTTCCTTTTTGATTTTTTCAGGAACAGTTCTCTTTTTAAAAATGTTGAGTCCTCCGTCAAACCGACAAACCCACGCTTTCTTTTCCGATGCTTCCCCATCGCGAAATGCAAAGCCAACTTCATGAAAGGAACGACGATGACAAAAGCAAACCAATCAAACCGAAGCCAAAAAGACGATCGGGACGAGAACGAAGACAATGGCGGAAATGGTTCTACATACTCCCGCGCATCGGAACGCGACCAGGAAGGGCGTAGCGACAATAATGACAACCGGTCTTCCTCACGCGGAAAATCTTCCCGTTCGCGCAATACGCGTCAACGCGACGACGAAGGGCGCTTCATGAGCGACGACGACGATGATGATGACAACCGGTCTTCGTCGGGCGAAAGATCTTCTTCCCGTTCGCGCAATATGCCGCAACGCGACGATGAGGGACGCTTCATGAGCGACGATGATGATGACGATAACCGGTCCTCATCGCGCGGCAGATCCTCCCGTTCCCGCAACACTCCGCAAAGGGACGATGAAGGACGCTTCATGAGCGATGACGATTCGCGCCGTTCCAGCGCCCGTTCACGCTCCAGTGAGCGTTATAACGAGCAGTATGACGATGATCGTCAATCCTATGGTCGCGGTTACAGCGACGAAGGCCGTGGCTGGCATGGCGATTCAGCCGGTCATTCCCGCGCCGCCCGCGAGGGCTGGGAAGGCCGGGGCCGTTCAAGCCGCTCCGATTATGATGATAATCGTTCTTATGGACGTTCCCGCAGCCAAAGCCAGGCTCGTTACGGACGGGATGATGACAGTCGTTATGGCTCCCGCGACAACCGGGGCCGGGGTCATCGCCAGGGTGGCTGGTTCGGCGATTCAGAAGGTCATTCTGAAGCCGCGCGCCGCGGATGGCAAAATTCCGATCATGGCGACAGCGGCTGGTTCGGTGATTCTCGGGGCCATGCAGAAGCCGCACGGCGCGGATGGGAAAATCCCGACCACGGCGACAGCGGCTGGTTCGGCGATTCGGAAGGCCATTCCGAAGCCGCGCGGCGCGGATGGGAAAACCGCGGGCGTTATCAGGATGATAATCGCCGCTCCGGAAGCCGGGACCGTTATTAAAATCCCAATCCCGGCAGGATTAATCCTGCCGGGATTACTTCCGGCAAACCATCGCTTGCCGATTCATATTTTTAAGGAGGATGCTATGATATTTAAAATTATTCCAACTCTGGTCCTGGGTGCGATTATTTTTGCCGGGCCTGCTTTAGCCGAAGATACTGCGCCGGCACAATCAAGCTATTCTCAGGATTTTGTTCGCAAAGCCAGCGCGGGCAACCAGTTTGAAATTTTATCCAGTCAACTTGCGCTCGATAAATCTCAAAATCCTAAAGTTAGGGAATTTGCGCAGAAAATGATCCAGGATCATGGCATGACGGGCGATAAAATGAAGGCGGCGCTCATGGAGGCAAAGAAAGACATGACCATTCAGGAACCTGGAAAAAATCTCGCCCCCCAGCATCAGAAAATTCTCGACAGCCTGGAAGCCACGGCAGCAGGCCCTGATTTTGATGCTCAATATATCGAAGCGCAGGTGAATGCCCACAACGAAACGCTGGCCTTATTCCAGGCTTATAATGAAAATGGCGACAATGCGGCCCTTAAAAACTTCGCCGCGACCACAATTCCCACCCTGGAAATGCACAAGCAGCATATCGATGGTTTGGCAATGACCGGGAAATCAAGGGAATCCGATTAAACCCGGGCGAATAGTCTTGCTGGAAATGGTGCCGCTTGTAGGATTTGAACCTACGACCCCATCATTACGAATGATGTGCTCTACCCCTGAGCTAAAGCGGCATTATCTGGACAGCCTGAAACACAAAAACCGGAACATCAGGCTAATCGTTTGCAATTACATACAACCAATGAAACTTCAAGGGGATTCAAAAAAAATATTTCCCTACCGGACGCCCGAACGAAAGGCTATAATTTGATTGATAAACAATCACGTTTGTCAAACTTTTTTTACGAAGGAGAAACTGACTATGAATAAGATGTTGTCCGCTCTCGCGGTCGGCCTGCTCTTGGGTGCCTCTGCCCTTTCCATCAACCCTGCCGCTGCAGAAGACGCTGTTGCGCCCGCTGCCGAAGTAACCGCAGAGACTTCCGTAGACGCCGCCGTTGAAACGAAGGACATCTCGTTTGCAAACGGCGACATGGGCGTGATCCACGGCGATCATGTTTATGTTTCCAAAATGGGTCTCCGCACGGTTGCTCCCGATGGCGACCACGCACTGGCCGATGGCACGACGATTACCGTTAAAGACGGCTTGCTCGTAGCTCCCGCCACGACAGAAACAGCCCCTGCTGCCGGCGAAAGCACCGAAACAGCTGAATAAGCCTTTCTTTTGAATTCTTCAAAAAGCCGGTCTTCCACGCGGAAGGCCGGCTTTTTTATAAGATCTTCTTGCCCCTGCCCCAAAATGGGGTAACTCTATCTCCATGATCGCCAGCTTCCATTTCCAGGGCATTCACCTTAAAAGCGGGCTTGCGGAACCGCCGGGACACGACGAGTTCCTGCGCCCCGTCTGGATCGACCTCATCAATCCAGACCCTATGGAAATTCAGAGAATGGATACGGATTTCGCGCTGGATCTTCCCACACAGGAAGAAATGCAGGAAATTGAGGTCTCAAGCCGCCTGTACGAGGAAGACGGCGCTTATTACATGACCATGATCTACGTCGCCAATGCCCTGGACAGCGTGCCCGAAACCATACAGATCACCTTCGTTCTCAAAGACGACCTTCTGCTCAGCATGCGCCACCGGGAAATAAGAATCCTGTCCCATTTTATCAACAAGGCTTCGACCAAGGGACTGGGGGGATCGAAATCCGCCCCTGCGCTCCTGATCTATATCCTGGAACATATCGTGGACTGGTGCGCGGACGTTCTTGAAAAAAATCATGCCGAAATAGAGGGCATGAATCGAAAAATTTTCAATGAAGAGATGCATAAAAAAGACCACCACGATTCCCTGAAGCAGATCGCGGCCACTGGCGATCTTAATTCCAAAATCAGGGAAAGCCTGGCCAGCCTTGACCGCCTGACCATCTTCCTGGGCAATGCCCTGGAAACCATGAAAGCTCCTAAAGATGTCGAAGGGCGCCTGCGGACTCTGTCCGCCGACATCCGATCTCTCCTGGATCACGCCGCCTTCGTGTCCAGCAAAATCGTGTTTTTACTGGATGCCACGCTGGGACTTGTGAACATCGAACAAAACGCGATCATTAAAATCTTCTCGGTCGCCGCGGTGATCTTTCTGCCCCCCACGCTGGTAGCCAGCATTTACGGCATGAACTTCCTGCACATGCCGGAATTACAGTGGGTCGCGGGCTATCCGTTCGCTCTGGGCCTGATGCTTATTTCAGCCGCCCTGCCCTACCTGTATTTCAAGCATAAAGGCTGGCTGTAAAAATCCAGCTCTGGGGCGTGCGCTCATATTTGAGAAACAGATGGTAAAGCCTTCAGCCCCGGCGGAAGTCGAGGGCAAAAAACCGTCATTTGCAGTCCGTTCAGCGATGAAGGAGCACACGCTCTAAACCATCACCTGCACGCCCAGCTCGACCACCCGGGTCCGGGGAAGATTGAAAAAGTCATGCTCGCCGATCGCAAATCTGGTCAGGGCGATATAGATTTTATCCTGCCACCCGGGCAGGCCCCGGTTGGGGTCGGAGACGATCTTGCGGCGCGCCATGAAATAGGTCGCATGCCGGACGTCAATATTAAGGCCATGACTGCCGGCCAGGGACAGCGCCCTCACGACGTCTGGCGTTTCCATGAACCCGAAATGCACAACGACCCGGGTCAATCGGGAGGAGATCATCTCCACATGTAGGCGCTGGTTTTCCGGAACCGTCGGAAAGGTCGAGGTCATGACCGTCAAAATGATATTCTGCTCATGGATGATCTGATTATATTGTAAATTTTTGAGAAGAGCCTCCGGCGCGTTCAACGGGTCCGAAGTAAAGAAAATCGCGGTGCCTTTGACAACATGCGGCGGATTCTGATCCAGATTTTCTGAGAAATCCGTAATTCGTACGGCCTGTCTTTCCGCTCTCTTGGCGAGATAGCGGGTGCCGTATACCCACGTAATCATCAAAAGCAGAATATACCCCCCCAGCAACAGGGGAATAACGCCGCCGTCGAAAACCCGAAGCATGCAGGCTATCAGGAAAACCATCTCGATAACCAAAAACGGAGATATGATAAGAAGCGCGACCACATAGCTTTTCTTCCAGAACTTGGCCACAAAAAACAGGGCCAGGATCGTGGTAATAACCATGGTCCCGCAAACCGCAATCCCGTAGGCCGCGGCCAGCCCTTCGGACCGCTGGAACAGGATACACAGGAACAAAACCATGATCAGAAGAGTTTTGTTCACCTTGGGGATATAGATCTGTCCCGCATGCTCGCCCGAGGTATGCCGGATTTCCATGCGCGGCAGAAGACCCAGCTGGATGGCTTGGCGCGTCAGGGAGAACGCGCCCGTAATCACGGCCTGCGATGCGATGATCGTCGCACAGGTGGCCAGAATCACCATGGGCAGAAGAAATCCTTCCGGCACCATCAGATAAAATGGATTCTCGGCGGTCTCGGGATTTTGAAGAACCAGAGCACCCTGCCCCAGATAATTAAGGACCAGACACGGAAGAACGAAATAAAGCCAGGCCTGCTGGATCGGCTTGCGCCCGAAATGCCCCATGTCCGCGTAAAGAGCCTCGGCGCCGGTGATGGCCAGAACGACGGCGCCCAGCACCACGAAGCTCGCCCATCCGTGCTCCATTAAAAACTGTATCCCGTAATGAGGACTGACGGACCAAAGAACCTCCGGATGAGTCAGGATGGACAACACCCCTGTCACGGCGATGGCCAAAAACCATAAGACCGTGATCGGCCCAAACAGGGTGGCGATCTTCCCCGTTCCCCCTTTTTGAAAGAAAAACAAAAGGCACAGGATCAAGACGGAAAGCGACAGGATATAGGGCTTAAAGGCCGGCGTGACGAGCTCAAGCCCCTCCACCGCCGACAAAACGGAAATGGCGGGCGTAATAGAAGCGTCTCCGTAAAAAAGAGCCGCGCCCATCGCGCCCGTGAACAAGACAAGATCCTTTCTCCGGGAGATCTTCTTGCGCACCAGCGCCATGAGGGACAAAATCCCGCCCTCGCCCTTGTTGTCCGCCCGCAGAAGCCAAATAACATATTTAACCGTCACGATAATCAGCAAGGACCAAATGATGAGAGAAAGAATGCCGTATATTTCCGAATCGCGAATACCCCCCGCAGAAATCTGGCGGACCGATTCCCTGAACGCATAAAGCGGGCTTGTTCCGATATCCCCATAGACGACGCCGACGCATCCTATAAGAAGCCCCCAGGAACGCCGTCTCTCTTTAAGCGTCGGTTTCCCGGCTTCTTCGTCGGGCAGGTCGTCGGTCAGATTGATGGAATTCATGCGACTTTCACTTCATCAAAATTATATAAAAAGCAGGATCAGAATCCCGGCCAAAACTCTGTACCACGCGAACGGCACAAAGCCAAACCGGCCAATTATGTATAGAGCTGCACGCAATACGGCCAGCGCGGTCACAAAGGCGGCGAAAAAACCCGCCAGCATCACGCCCCAGTATCCGCCCGCGATGATATCCTCCCAGCTCTTGAACGTGTCGTATAAAACGGCGGCGCACATTACCGGAATGGCCAGAAAGAAGGAAAACTCCGCCGCCGCCGGACGCGCGAGCCCCAGCGCCAGCCCCCCCGCGATCGTTGCGCCGGAGCGCGACACGCCGGGCATCAGGGCGCACGCCTGAAAGCATCCGATCAGAAAAGCCGTCTT
>JAIOYC010000021.1 GCA_021741325.1 Alphaproteobacteria bacterium | reverse complement strand
GGAGAAGATAATTCCAGCGCTCAAGACTTTTCCGTTCGTGAAGATCTGGCATGCCGGCTGCGCGACGGGGGAGGAAGTCTATTCCATGGCAATCCTATTGCAGGAAGAGAATTTTTTGGACAGGGCCGTTATCTACGCCACCGATTTTAACAAACATTCCCTCGATACAGCCCAAAAGGGGGTCTATCCCTCGGAGCGGATTAAGGATTACGCCGAAAATTACAAGGCCGCGGGAGGGGAACGGGATTTCGCCGAATATTACAGCGACGGATACGGACTGGCGAAGTTTAAAGAATCCTTGAAGGAGCGGATCACATTCTCCTATCACAATCTCGTGACGGACGGGGTATTTGGAGAAATGAACCTGATTTGCTGCCGGAATGTCTTGATTTATTTTGACAAAGATCTGCAAAACCGGGTTTTGAAGCTTTTCACGGACAGTTTGCGCCATAACGGATTTCTGGGGCTGGGGAATAAAGAAACACTGAATTTCATGGCTGTGAAGCCGCAGTTTGAATCAGTGGATGCCAGGCAGAAGATTTACAAAAAGCAAGGGGAGGTCATTCATGCATGAAGCCATCGTCATAGGCGTATCCGCAGGGGGTATGGAGGCGCTGAAATCAATTTTGTCCGTCTTGCCTCCATCTTTCTCTATTCCGGTGGCAATCGTACAGCATGTCGCGCGAACCTCCGATTCCTATCTGGTGGAATATCTTAACAGACTGAGCGTCTTGACGGTAAAGGAGGCCGAAAGTGGGGAGTCTCTGACGCCGGGGACGGTTTATCTGGCGCCGCCGGGTTATCATCTTTTGATCGAATCCGACCGGACATTCAGCCTGTCGGTGGATGCACGCGTGAATTTTTCATGTCCCTCGATAGATGTTCTCTTTGAAAGTGCGGCGGAAGTCTTCCGAAGCCGCCTTGTCGGGGTTGTCCTGACCGGCGCCAACGCGGACGGCAGTCAGGGTATCCGGAAGATAAAGGAGTACGGCGGGCTTGCGGTTGTGCAAAACCCGAAAACGGCCCAGGCCAGTTATATGCCCCAAGCCGCCCTGAATGTCGTGAAGCCGGACTTTATTTTAAATCTGGAGCAGATTGCCCCGTTTCTTGCGGAGCTCACACCCTATCCTGAAGGAGAGAACGCATGGTACGTGAGCGCATAATCAGAGCGGAACCGCGGGAAAACCTTATGCTAGGGATCTTAAGAGATCCGGCTCCCAATATTTTGATCGTGGATGACCGGAAGGAAAACTTATTAGCAACAGAGAAGGTTTTAAGAAATCTTAAGGTCACCATTTTTAAGGCCAATTCCGGAAACGAAGCGCTTTCTCTCATGTTGCGGCATAAATTTGCGGCGGTGCTTCTGGATGTTCAGATGCCGGAGATGGATGGTTTTGAGACGGCCCAGCTGATGCAGGAGCACGAATCCATGCATGGAACGCCTATCATCTTCGTCACGGCAATCAGCAAGGAGGAGAAATATGCCTCGCGCGCGGCGGATATCGGGGCGGTGGATTATATCTTCAAGCCGATCAATGCCGATATTCTGCGCAGCAAGGTCAAGGTTTACTTGGATCTTTATGTGCAGCATCAACAGATCTTGAAGCTGAATGATATTCTAAGCCAGTCCAACGAGGAGCTTGAGCGTTTCGCCTATATATGTTCGCACGACATGCAGGAGCCTGTTCGCATGATGTACAGCTACAGCGAGCTTCTGGAGCAGGATTATGCTCAGGTTCTGGATGAAAGCGGCTCCAAATATCTGAGATTTATCGCCGGCAATGCCCGGCACATGCAAAAAATGATTTCCGATATTCTAACTTTTTCCCGGATAGGGCGGGAAGCTCCGGCGCTGGAGACGGTCAAATGCGATGAAATAATCGCCGAAATTTTGAGTGAATTTGAAACGACCATAGCAGCCAAAAAGGCCCGGGTGATCGTGGAATCTCTTCCCGTGTTGCGGACATCCAACACCCTGATGCGTGTCTTGTTTCAAAACCTGATTGGGAATGGGCTGAAATTCCAGGATGGGTCGCGCTCACCGGAAATTACAATTGGCGCGGAGGAAAGCAATGATGTGTGGCTGTTCACCGTGCGGGACAATGGGATTGGAATTGATCCGTCCTTTAAGGAAAAAGTTTTTTCCATTTTCCAGAGGTTCTATCGGCAGGAAGAATTTCCTGGAACGGGGATCGGGTTAAGTACTTGCAAAAAATTCCTGGAAATTTACGGGGGAACAATTTGGTTTAAATCGGTTCCCGGCCAAGGAAGCTGTTTTTATTTCTCGGTTCCACAGAAACCATAGCAAGAAGGGGCGCAGGCATGAAAGTTCTTTTGGTCGAGGATAATGAGGGGGATATAGAACTTACAAAAATTGCTTTCAAAAAGGCAGGAGTGGCTTGTGAGATGGCAGTCGCCCACAACGGAGAGGAAGCGGTCGATTATCTGTTGGGAAAGGGGAAATTCCAGAGTGTCTCCGCCCGCCCGGATTTTATATTGCTGGACCTTAACATGCCCCGGATGGGGGGAAAGGAGTTCCTGGAAGTCGTCAAGCATGACCAGGGACTGAAAACCATTCCTGTCATTATGCTGACAAGCTCCAAGGCCCCTGCGGAAATTATGGAATGTTACCGCCGCCATGCGAATTTTTATATTCTAAAGCCTTCGGGATTGGAGGCGCTCATTGAGATGGCTAAACGGCTGGAAAGTTTCTGGGTCAATTTGGCTCAGCTTCCCGAAGAGCTTCCCGCTGCCTAGGGAGTATAATTTATTTCGCAAAATAAAGGGATTTTCATTCCCCTTTTTCCGCAGATCTGTTAGAAAAGCCTGTCCGCGCTGAGGCGGGCCCGGTCGCAGCCTACCCGGATAAAAACAAGGAAAAGATAATGAAAACTATCGTCATATGCTCTGGCGGGCTTGATTCCGTTACGCTGGCTCATAAAGTCGCTCAGGAGCGGCAGCTGGACGGGCTTGTCTCCTTTGATTATGGACAGCGCCATAAAAAAGAGCTGGATTTTGCGGCTCGTTGTGCCCATTTTTTGGGCGTTTCCCATGATCTCATAGATCTTTCCGCGCTGGGCGGGCTTTTGAGCGGTTCTGCTCTGACAGACGATGTGGAGGTCCCGGAGGGACACTACGCGGAGGAGACTATGCGGATCACCGTGGTGCCCAACAGAAATGCCATTATGCTGGCGATCGCTTACGGGATTGCCATGGCCCGGGAAGTACGCTCGGTGGCTGCCGCTTTTCATGGCGGGGATCATTTTATATATCCCGATTGCCGCCCGGCCTTTGTGGAGGCATTTGAAGCTATGCAGCACCGCGCTCTGGAGGGCCTCTCGGAGATCAGCCTTTATACGCCCTTCCTGAATCTCCGGAAATCGGAGATCGTGTCAGAGGGCGCGCGGCGGGGCGTTCCTTTCCAGGAAACCTGGTCTTGTTACAAGGGAGGGGAGCGACATTGCGGACGGTGCGGAACCTGCGTGGAGCGGCGCGAAGCCTTTCATCTGGCTGAAATCCCGGACCCTACAATGTATGAGGATTCGGATTTTTGGGCAGGCGCGGTTGAAAAGGCCCAACTGGCGGGGAGGGGCTGATGTATAGAATCGCGAAATCCTATCATTTCTCGGCCTCTCATGTCCTGCCGGGCTTGGCAGAGGATCATCCCTGTTCGCGCCTGCATGGGCATAATTATGTCGTTGAGGTCGAGCTGGCAGCGGAAACGCTCAACGGGACGGGATTCGTGCGGGATTATCGCGAACTGGACGCGCTGAAGGATTATATTGACCAAAAGATAGACCATCGCCATCTGAATGATGTTCTGGGAGAAGACAAGACCAGCGCCGAGTGCATTGCCCGGCATTTTTACGACTGGTGCAAAAAGCGCTGGCCGGAGATTCAAGCGGTGCGTGTGAGTGAAACGCCTAGAACATGGGCGGAATTCCGGCCATGAAGCCGCGGGAAGATTCTATCCGGATCAGTGAGATATTCGGGCCCACGATTCAGGGCGAAGGTGCCCTGATCGGGCAGCCGACGGTGTTTGTGAGAACAGGGGGGTGCGATTACCGGTGTGCTTGGTGTGACACACTTCATGCGGTCGACAACCAGCACCGGCATGAATGGACATCCATGACTCCGCAGGAGATATGGGCGCAGGTGAGGGCGCTATCCAGTGCGGAGCCCCTGACCGTTTCCCTTTCCGGCGGGAATCCGGCTATCCAGCCTTTGGGAGGGCTAATCGCGCTGGGCAAGAAGGAGGGATACCGGTTCGCGCTGGAAACGCAGGGCAGCATCGCGCAAGATTGGTTCGCGGAGCTGGACGTCCTGACCCTGAGCCCGAAGCCGCCCTCCAGCGGCATGGAAACGGACTGGGACGCCCTGACCCGCTGTATGGAGGCTGGGGAGGGTTGCGGAGTTACGGTCTTGAAGTTCGTGATTTTCGATGAGGCGGATTACAGCTATGCCCGGGACGTTTCGGCCAGATATCCGGTTTTTCCCGTCTATCTGCAACCGGGCAATCATGCTCCGCCGCCGGCGAAACCCGACATGGACGGCCTGATGGAGCGCCTGCTCTGGCTGAGCGAAAAAGCCGTTCTGGACCGGTGGTTTCAGGTAACGGTTTTGCCGCAGCTTCATGTTTTGATGTGGGGGAACAGGCGGGGTGTTTGAACGGAAAAGGAGAAATGAGCGATGAAGGAAGAAGACCATCTGGATATCTATGGGGGGTTGACGCAGCTAGGTGAGAAAACCGCGATACCGGACTCGCCGGAAAAGGCTGTTCTGGAGCGCGTGCCCAATCCCCGGAAAGGGGCGCTTTACATGGTGCGTTTCAGCGCGCCGGAATTTACATCCCTGTGTCCCTTAACCGGCGCGCCCGACTTCGCGCATCTGGTGATAGATTATGCGCCGGAGGACTGGCTGGTGGAGAGCAAATCCCTCAAGCTTTTCTTGGGGTCTTTTCGCAATCATGGAGCGTTTCATGAGGATTGCACGGTTGAGGTCGCTTCACGTCTGATAGAACTTCTTATGCCGCGCTGGCTGCGTATAGGGGGGTACTGGTATCCGCGCGGAGGAATCCCAATTGATGTATTTTATCAGACAGGGCCCGCACCGGAAGAACTCTGGGTGCCCGATCAAGGCGTTGCGGGCTACCGCGGCCGGGGATAAGCGGCCAGTAGAAAAACGCCCCCGCCGAATACCGGCGAGGGCGCTTCCGTCAGAAAATTGAAAAACAAGTGAGGCCAAGGGGTTAAGCCGCCCTGTCTTCTTTCAGTTCTCTGATTTGCTTTTCAGCCTCTTCTTTGCTGAGTCCGTAATTTTTCTGGATTTGACCGAGAAGCTCTTCCGTGCTGCCGTTGATTTGATCCAACACATCGTCGGTAAGCTTGCCCCATTTCTTTTGGACCTTTCCTTTAAACTGTTTCCAGTTTCCTTCCAAAATATCCTTGTTCATAGCGTATTTCCTTTCTATTTTAGTTGATAAATATTAGAAAAGGCGCTCTCGCGAACGTCTTTCCTTTTTCCTTAGTCGGAGGTCTTTTTGTAGGATTCAAACTGAGCAGCCTGATTGGCCGTCAGTTGAAAATCCAGCTCATCTCCGTTGCGGATCAGTTTGGCTTTGTTATAACCGATAGCTGCTCTTTCTCCTCCCAGACCCAGTACCTGGTCAAAGGCCAGAATAAGCTGGTTGGCATGACCATTCTTGAAGGAGATGTTCTCTACCTGCGCTACGTAGTCTTTTTCCGGATCAACAAGATCAGCATCCAGAAGTTCGGCAACGCTGTATGCGTTATTGGGAATAACGCGGACGGTCGAGGATTGATCTCCCCGCTCGTAGGAGAACTCGGCAGCCTTCTCGATGCTGTCTTCCGTCAGCGGCATGACCACATCGCCATCCTCGTTTTGGCGCGCAACGAGATTGTAATCAAAGGCCACCAGTTTTCCGTCGAAGCCGGGAAATTCTCCATCCGCGACAACCGCCATGGATGCTTTTCCGTTCTGATCAAGGATAATGTCCTTGATGGTTCCTACGCGTTCGTTTTGGGTGTTGAGAACAGGCTTAAAGAAGGCGCCCTTTGCCGATCATCCCGGCCGCTGTCATGCGAGAATCAATGGTGACAGTGGTTTTTTGCGGCGTGTCGGTTTCGCCCAGAACGGTAGCCTTAATGCTCTCATAGGCTTCCGCGCTGTCTTCCTTGATGTCATTCCATGCTTCATTCGCATCCTGGTTCAGAGTATTGCGTGTCTGCGTCTGCCCAGGATTATTACTCTGCGTTTGTGCAAATATGGGAATGGTTGTTGCCAGTGAAATGACTGAAACGGTCAGCAAAAGGATGTTTCTGCTCATAGGGTGTCCTTTCTTTATTGTTAGAATGTCATTGCCTCCATTCAACGTTTGGTGAGTAAGTTTGTTCCCTCTCAAAAAAATAGCGGACCATTTATTAAATGGCCCGCTGAAGGTTGAGGGGTGTGGGGGAAAAAAGCATCAAGCTGAAAAAAATCAGCATGACCGTATGTCGATGCGATCCAGTTTTCCAACGCGGCTTTCAGCCTGATCTTTTAAATCCTGCAGATCGAGCAGGAGATCCAAAAGATGGGAATCGAAGCTCTCATGATCTTCTTCCTGTTCGGAGAAATTCGTTTCGATAACCAAAACAGTTTCGCCCTGACGGCGCTTCCCTGGATCTTTCTTCAGGTATAAAGAGGATACAAGAGGATGTGTAATATGGCTGACTTGATCAACGATGGATATCATGGTCTTTCTCCTCATCTGGTGTTGCGATACTTTCAGGCTATGGCGATTCTGTAACGCCTGAATGACAGGCTTGTATCGGTCTTGAAAAGTTTTGTTTCCAGTTTGTAACGCGGTTGTGAATATGAGGGAACCAAACGGGCTTTAAAGCGTTGTCTGCACAGTAGTTTTTTAACAAGGGAGATCCACATGAAAACGCACTATAGACTTTTTATTCTTTCCACGGCCTTTATGGCCTTGGGAGCAGCTTTTCCGGCACGAGCCGAAACGGTCACGACCAATACCGTCGTCACTCAGAAAGATGTGCCCAATGTAATTAAGACCGATTTTATGGCGTTCGATCTGAACAAGGATAATATTTTGTCGATGACGGAAGTCGGACAAAAGCTTTTTTACATTTTTGACACGGATGGGAATGAGGTCATCGACAATATCGAGTTTGACAACAAAAAGGTCATGACAATTATTCCGATGGAAAAGAGCACATTTACCTTTATTGACCGCGATGATGATGGCCAAGCCGAGCACGGGGCGTTTTCTTATGAAACCTTTATTGAGAAATCCGGTTTGATGCGCTTCGATAAAAACATGGACGGTCTTTCGCCCTCTGATTTTATTGGTCGAAGCTTTCTAGAACTGGATACGAACCATAGCAAAGCCATCGAGCTTCCGGAATGGAAGAAAGTTTATATAGAGTCCGTTTTGCCGCCCGTGGCAGAGCAAGAGCGCTATAATCCTTGATTTTCTGAACCCGAGAAGAAGCCACCCCCCAAAGGGGTGGCTTCTTTTTGCCCGATTTTTAATGCCCTAGGCTACTTCCGTCTCAGCATTGAACATGTAGCCCACCCCACGCACGGTTTTTATAATATTTGAGTCGCCCTTAAGTTTTTTCCGCAATCTAGCGATCTGAATGTCGATGGCCCGATCGTAAACTTCGTATCGCCCGTCGCGCGTAAGGTCGAATAAATATTCCCGGGTCAATGTGCGGTTGGGCGCGGTTACCAAGGCCTCCAGAAGTTTATGCTAACGCAAAAGCTTGATCCTTTACCCAAATCACTTTTCAAGGTGATATCCCCATCCATCAATTTTGCGAGGTTACGGGAAATTGCAAGTCCCAGGCCCGTTCCGCCGTATTTTCGGGAAACGGATGGATCGGCTTGTTTAAATCTCTCAAAAATCAAGTCGAAATTTTCAGGAGCAATTCCTATCCCGGTGTCCGTAACATCAATATGCATGAAGGTGATCTCTTCTTTTTTGCGGGTATAGGCCCGAACCGTCACGCTGCCTTCTTGTGTAAACTTGATGGCATTGCCTATGAGGTTTACGATGATCTGGCGCAAACGTGTCTTGTCCCCGAAGAAGATAAGCTCTTTAACCGCGCTATAATCAAAAACAAATTTGATCCGCTTTTCCTGCGCGCGCACCCCCATCATACTGATAATGTCTTCAAATAAAGTTCTGATTTTAAAGTGTGACTTCTCCAACTCCAGTTCCCCGCTCTCAATTTTAGAGAAGTCCAAAATATCGTTAATCAGATCCTTAAGCGCGGTGGTACTGGAGTGGAGAGTTTTAAGGAGTTTTTTCTGTTTGTCGTCCAGATGCTCCTGCCTATTTTGAAAAATCTCCGCAATGCCGCTGATAGCGGTAAGGGGAGTCCGAATTTCATGACTCATATGAGCAAGAAAATCACTTTTTGCACGATTGGCATCCTCGGCGGCTTTCTTTTCGGACTCCAGGCGCGCCTGATGCTCTTTCATATAGGTGATGTCAGTATGAGATTCCACCAGCCGCACGGCGCGGCCATGTTCATCAAAAATGGCTTTGGCCCGAGCCTGGATCCAAACCCAGCGGTTGTTTTTATGCCTCAGGCGAAATTCCTGAGAATATTCGGAAAAGCGGCCCTGCAGGTAAAGCTCATCGTAAGCAGAAACCTTTTCGGCATCTTCCGGATGCAGAAGCAAGGAGAGTTCTTTTCTGTCTCCCATATAGGCGCCGCGGTCATATCCCAATATTCCGAAGAATTGTTTTGAATAAAAAACCTCACCTGTTTTTATATTCCAATCGAATATGCCATCTTGAGTTCCCTCAATGGCCAAGGCAAACCGTTCCTGTGTGTCTTTCAGGTCCGCCTCGATGATGTTGCGTTTTCTTTGCATGTAGAAGAAAAAATTATTGAACAGGATAAGCAAAAGGGATCCTGCCGCGATTCCGGCCATAAGAATTCGGAAATATTTTATTTTTTGTTGTTCGATTTCCTTGATGCGGCCGTTCAGGAGGCCATATTCTTCGCGTAGAATATCGGTGTTTATGCGCAGGATATTTTCCTTTAAGCCATCGATTTCCTCTAAATTCTCCAGGATAATTCTTGAGGATGAGGTGAGGGTGAATTTTTCGGCACGCTGCTCGAGCTTCACCGAGAACTCGTTGAAGTGATGGCGAAGTTCGTCTACCCGGCTGACTTGGGATTCATTATCACGAATAAGTTCGCTGAGGTTGGCGATGAGGCCCGAAACTTTATCCCGCCGTTCGTGATATTTTTCTAAAAATTTATGGTCCTGCGTTACCAGAAATCCTCTTTGGGAAGCCACCATTCCTTCGATAAATGCCGAAAGTCCCTGTGCGTTATTGATGACGTTATAGGTATGTACAACCTGATTATCAATTTTTGAAATAGCCCGGTTGCCTACGATAAGAACAAAGAGGAGGGCGCCCGTACACAGGACCAGAGCCACAAGAGAAAACCCATAGTCGCGGAGGAGCGTTTTAGACACTTTTACTGTCGCCGTCGGGAAATTTCATGATTTCTAAAGGTCTCATGGATTTCCACGCCTGGCAATGAAAAATCATGCTATGGGGCGAAAAGCTACCGGGGGCGCAAAAAAGAATACTTGATTTAAAAGCCCGATAACCCTTATAACAAGCCAGTCTTTCAAAAGACGGCCATTAGTCCCCTTCGTCTAGAGGCCTAGGACACCTCCCTTTCACGGAGGCGACACGGGTTCGAATCCCGTAGGGGACGCCAATGGTTTCAATGACTTAGGCAGCTCAGCCATACTACGTACGACTGTTTTTACTGCGAAATCAATCACGGTTTAGGGGCCGAACGGCGACCGATCCTCGGCCTTTAGAGGCATCCAAAAAGTCTTAAAATAACTGTTTTTGCCGAACAGGTCACACGACCATTTGAGGCCTTGCGGCCGCATCTATGGGCGCGTCGGCCTATCGTAGATAAGTAGGATTATTTGCGATATTTTTATGGTTATTGGACGTGATGCGCAATATTATCCATCCGATTATCGCAGATAAAAAAGAACCAGAGAATATTCCGATTTTCACAGTATCGGTGAGATGCGCATGGTTTCCAAAAGACAATTCGCCAATGAAAAGGCTCATTGTAAATCCAATGCCGCATAGAATGGCAACACCGTATATTTGCCACCAATTTGACTGATCAGGTAAATTCGCATAGCCAAGTTTGACTGCAATCCAAACAGCAGAGAAAATCCCGAGTTGTTTTCCAAGAAAAAGGCCCAATGTAATGCCGAGAGGAATAGTTCCAAATGCGTCAGTGAAGTTTAATCCTGTGAAAGAAACCCCCGCATTTGTGAAGCCAAAAATAGGGATAACCGCAAACGCAATCCAAGGGTATATTGCATGTTCAAGTTTATAAAGCGCCGATTTTTCTTCTGAGCCATTTTGGGATAGGGGAATTGTCAAAGCAACGGCCACGCCCGCCAAGGTTGCATGCACACCTGATTGCAGCAAGAACCACCATATCCCGGCCCCTATCAGCAAATAGGGGCTGAGTAGTTTTATTCCTGATTTGTTCAGTGCTGTCAAAATAAATAATCCGAGCAATGCCAGCGCTAAATAAACAAGAACAATTTCATTCGTATAGAATAAGGCAATGATGATGATCGCTCCCAGGTCGTCAATAATTGCCACTGCCGTAAGGAAGACTTTAAGTGAGAGAGGTACGCGAGACCCAAGAAGAGCGAGAACACCGAGTGCAAAAGCAATATCCGTGGCGGCTGGGATGGCCCAGCCTCTTAATCCGATGCTATTCCAATTCATTCCCGCATAAATCAGAGCGGGAAAAATCATGCCTGCTAATGCTGCAAATCCGGGGAGGAGGCGTGCGGGCCAAGTAGAAAGTTCGCCTTCTAAAAGCTCGCGCTTTACTTCCAATCCGATCAATAAGAAAAATAACGCCATCAAGCCGTCATTGATCCAGTGATGAACACTCATGCCGGCTATTTTCAGCGACAAAATAGAAAAATATACAGGTGAGAATGGTGAGTTCGCGACGATAAGGGCAATCGCTGCAACGGCCATAAGTATCAATCCGCCCGAGGCTTCGCTGCTAATAAAATTTTTCAGCTTGGTAGGTGAAAATCTTTTTGCGATTTCTTTATTAGGTAAAAATTTATGCATCTTTTACTCTCAATCCATTTAAGACATTACTTAGAATGCGCGCTCAGTTATCTTATAGCTTAGGCATTATAGTTTCTAAGCATATTTTGTGACTAAGTTGTGGCAGTTAAGCGGGGTGCTATGCAAAAATTCTGGGCGCTGTTGACTTTAGTGATGGCCGTTGCGCAATTCCCGGCTTCGGCGCTTTCTACACTTACAGGATACGGTACAAGCATTGAGAAAATATCGGGGAATCCAACCCCGGAAGTGCCCGCGGGCTACGCTTTTGGCATTTGGTTTCTGATTTTTGCGCTCGCAGTTGTGTTCAGCATTCAGCAATTTAGATTTCCTGCTAAAACTCTTTATCAAGATCTTCGATTTCCGGCTCTTACGGCTTTTAGCGCGGGCACAGGTTGGATGATTATAGCGCAGCTTTCTGGAAACGGTTGGTGGTTGGTTGCTCTAATCCTTTTAATGTTTGGCGCGGCCATAGTCGCCTATTTCATAGTCTTGCGAGAACATTCCCTCGCCTCTTTTGATCGTAAAATTACATTGCCGCTCTTTGCAATATTGAGTGCCTGGCTCAGCGTGGCGATTTTTCTCAATCTCACGTCGGTTATTCGGGAACAGATGGCAGCAATCGGATTTTCTGATATGGTGTTTGCGCTTTTCTCTTTGATCCCTGCAATGATAACAGCGCTCTGCGTAATATGGTGGAGCAAGGGATATATTTGGTACAGTTTAACGATCGCTTGGGCCCTCGTGGGCGTTTTAGTGACCAACCTAGCGGTGGTTAATAACATTCCTATGGCTGGTTTCGCGGGCGCAGCCCTGCTCATTTTAGGAAGTTATACCCTATATGCACGTCAAAAGAGCCCTGCGCCACAAGGCTTTCAGAGTTGATGTGTTTCCAGCCCTGGAAGGGAATGATTTTTAAAGTCAGCACAATTTTCGGCTTTATGCCGGGTTACTAGGCATCAAGTTTATGGCGCCATTTTCTTATATTTCAGATATAAAGGCGCGCCGCCACCCGCAGGAATATTGCGGGTGACGGCGCGTTCTGGATCTATGATGATTTAGGCCGCAGCCTGCGTTTTTCTGTAGGGTTTCTTTGTCCGGCGCTGGCCGTTGAAGCCCTCTTTACCGGGAGCGCCCGGGCCGCTGCGTCTACGGTCTTGCTGTCCTCTATTGTTGCGGTTGCCCGGTTTCTGAGGGCGCTGTCCGGCGCGGCTGTAATTGTCGGGCGAGCTTTCGCCGTTGTTCATGAGCCGTTCAATGGCGGCCCATTTCCCGTTTTCTTCCGGTGTTACCAGGCAAAGCGCTTCGCCCTCGGCCCCGGCACGCGCGGTGCGTCCAATACGGTGAATGTAATCTTCCGGGCATTGGGGAAGGTCGTAATTGATTACGTGTTCGATGTGAGGGATATCCAGCCCGCGCGCGGCCACATCGGTGGCAACGAGAATGCGGATTTCTTTCTCACGGAACTGGCGGATGACCTTGTCCCGCTTGTTCTGGCGCAGGTCGCCGTGGATGGTGCCCGCGCTGTGATTTTCGCGTCCCAGTTTATGAGCCAGACGATCGGCGCCGTGCTTGGTACGGACGAACACGATGATAGAGCCGCCACGGGCATCGAGCTGTTGCGTCAGCGCGCCGTATTTCTCACCTTGGGTCATGCGGATGATGCTCTGCTTGATGGCCTTGATGGGGGCGCTGGTCGAGCCGACCGCGATGCGCAGGGGTTGTTTCATGTATTTATTGGACATGGCCACGATATGCGCGGGCATGGTGGCTGAGAACATCAGTGTTTGGCGCTCTCTGGGCATAAAGCTCAGCACTTTATCGATCTGTACGCCAAAGCCCATGTCCAGCATCCGGTCGGTTTCATCCAGAACCAGGAAGTCAGCTTGCTCAAGGCGAAGGCTTTTGCGCGTCAAATGGTCGTTGATGCGTCCCGGCGTTCCCACGATCAGGCGGGGGCGGGCCTCCAGTTGGCTAAATTGACGAAACATATTCTCTCCGCCGATGAGCAGGGCCGCCTTTATAGGCGTGTTGCCTCCAATCAATTTCTTTAAAGTCTGCATGACCTGTACCGCCAATTCCCGGGTAGGAGTCATGACGATGGCGGTGCTGGTCTGGTTTTTTATGAGGTGGGTGATCAGCGGAATGCCAAATGCCGCGGTTTTTCCCGTTCCCGTTTGTGCGGAACCCAGAATGTCCCGCCCTTGCAGCGCCATGGGAATGGCCTGTGCCTGAATGGGAGTGGGGGTTGTGAATTGCATTTTTTCCAGCGAGCGGAGGAGTTGCTCGGGCAGGTTCAGTTCAGAAAAGTTTTCCATTTTCATAATCTTTCAGTTCAAGATAACGTTGCCCACCGGGGACATCCCGGCAGATTTTCTTTACAAGAGCCTTGTGGCCGGCCTGGTTAAATGAAGGCCAGCGTTAATAACTCTCGCAAAAGCAACGATATTTTGGAAAAGACCGTCGGGTATCGTTTCGATACATTTGCCCGTCCAGCAGGCAACAGATGTGAAAGCTATACAAAGTCGCTAATAAGTATGCGCCATAAAACATGTATTTCCGCAAAATACAATAAAAATCGTTCAGACCGTTTATTTTCGTTAAAAAGAGGCCCGTTTGATAGAGGCAGCCGTTCCAGGAGAAGCTATTTTCCGGCTTTTGCTTTTTTCTCTTCCTTGCGTTCTTCCCGGCGCGCCTGGATCGTGAACTTCCGGTAGTCCTCCAGGTCGCCCTCAAAATCCTGACATGCGCCGTCCTTGACCAGCCAGAGCCGGTCAGCCACGCGCTCGACCATGTTGGGATCGTGGCTGACGATCACGATCGCGCCTTCATAGGTGTTCAGGGCCTGCACGAGGGCTTCGCGCGCGTCTATGTCGAGATGGTTCGTGGGTTCATCCAGCAACAGAAGATGCGGCGCATCGAAGCTCATGAAGGAAAAGAGCAGGCGCGCCTTTTCGCCCCCGCTCAGCGCGCCGATCCGGTTATCCGCCAGGTCGCGTGAAAAGCCGAACGCGCCGAGCTTGGCCCGAACGACGGGTTCTTTGACCTCAGGATTATTTTTGTAAAACAGCTTGAACATTTCCTGATAGGGTGTGGAATTCACGTCCAACTCCTCGGTCTGGTGCTGCGAAAAATAGCCGATGCGCAATTTCGTGGACCGGAAAACATCCCCCTGCATAACATCCAGGCGTCCGGCGATCAGCTTCATCAGCGTCGATTTTCCCTCGCCGTTTGCGCCCAGGAGGGCGATGCGATCGTCGTGATTGATGCTTTTATGGACGCGCCGTAAAACCGGTTTTCCTTCGGCATACCCGATATCGGCATGATTGACCGAAAGCATGGGAGAAGGGATCTTGGCCGGGTTGGGGAATTTAAACTTCACGGCACGATCCGCAATGACGGCATCGACGATATCCATCCGTTCCAGCGCCTTGACGCGGCTTTGAGCCTGCCGGGCTTTGCTGGCCTGTGTCTTGAAGCGATCCACGAAGGCCTGCATATGGGCGCGTTCCGCCTGTTGTTTTTCGTGCATCTTTTGTTGCAGGCCCAGGCGCAAAGTACGTTCGCGCTCAAAGGAATCGTAGTTGCCGGTGTAAAGCGTGAGTTGCTGCTTATCGACATGGATCACATGGTCGATACATTTGTTCAAAAGCTCCCGGTCATGAGAAATAATCATCAGCGTATGCCGGTAAGCCAGCAGATAGGTTTCCAGCCACATAATGGCTTCCAGGTCGAGGTGGTTTGTGGGCTCGTCCAGGAGCAGTATTTCGGGCTCGACAAACAAGGCTGCGGCCAAGGCCACCCGCATGCGCCAGCCTCCGCTGAAGGATGAAAAAGGCTCGCTCAGCTGATGTTCCTTAAAGCCCAGCCCCCGCAGGAGCATCGCGGCCTTGGAAGGAGCGGTATAAGCGTCTATATCGCTCAGTCTTTGATAAATATCGGCGATTTTATTGCCGTCCGTTTCGGTTTCGGCGTCTCGCCAGAGTTGGGCCATCTCCTCATTGGCGGATAAGACCAGATCGATCAGGGGTGTATTGGTTTCGGGGATATCCTGGCGGACCATCCCCAGCCTTTGGCGCGCGCTCATGCTGACGGTGCCGCCGTCGGCCTGAAGTTCGCCGGCGATCAGTTTGAAAAGCGTGGATTTTCCGGCTCCGTTCAGGCCGATCACGCCTACGCGCCAGCCGTCCATAACGCATATATTGGCATTCTCGATAATCGTGCGGGCGCCGATTTTATAGGTCAGGTTCGTGATATTAAGCATAAGGCTCCTTTTCCGGTGTGCGCTTATGACACAAAACGGAGAAAAAGGAAAAGATTTTCACTGGAACTGTTTCTCGGAGAGGAAAAGAGCTTTTTTTATATTTTCAGGGAGCTATCTCTATGCAAGACGTTTTACCAGAAAAAGGATGGTCCTATGAGTTTTCAGCCCCTGAAACAAAAGTTTTCTCAGCTTGCCCTTGTTCTTACGGTGTGTTCCGCCGTCGGATTTCCAACATCCGCGCATGCGGAGAAGAGTAATCGTGGGCGGAGTCACGATAATCACAGCTACAGTGATGAGCGCGGACATCAAAGCGGAAGAAGCGATCGCAATGATTCTTCCTGGGATGAAAGAGAGGGATATGGGCATTATCCACGCTATATCACGGAGCAGGACCGTCAGGTCATCCGCCGGTATATTCAGGAGCACCATCGCGACTTTTGCCCGCCGGGGCTGGCAAAAAAGCACAATGGCTGCGTGCCACCCGGCCAATTGCACAGATATGAGATCGGGAGAAGATTGCCCGATGGTATTTTATATGTGCCCGCGCCTTATTATCTGAAGCGTCATTTACGGCCTTTGCAGCCTGAATATGAATATATTCTGGTGGATAACGACCTTCTCCTGCTATCCAAAAGAGACCAGCTCATTGTAGATGCGGTCGCATATTTTTCGGATTTAATGAACTAAAAAGAAGAGTGTGAGCATGAATTCCGCTTGATAAAGGATAAGGGCGCTTCTTGTAAAGGTAGCCCCTCTTAGTTCTTGTTTTCTACGGCGGTTTTCATGCTCTCCAGCTCCAGCCAGCGATGTTCATAGCGTTCCAGGCTGGCCTGGGCGTCGGCCAGATTTTTGGTGAGATCGTGAAAACCGGCCGGATTCCGGCGATAAAAATCAGCGTCGGACAATTGTTGCGAAAGTTCGGCGATCTTGGTTTCAAGCTGCTCAATTTTTTGAGGCATTTGGGAAAGCTCTCTTTCCAGTTTGTAGGTCAATTTTTCAGGTGTTTTTTTGCTCTCTTTTATTATTTCAACGCTTCCTAATTTTTTTATTTTTTCCGCCTCGGGTTTCTGTTGGCCCTCGGCTGTCTTCATTTCCAGATAGTCGCTGTAACCCCCGATGCACCGGTCGATTTTTCCATTGCCTTCAAAGGCTAGGATTTTCGTGACGGTCTGATCCAGAAAATCCCGGTCGTGCGAAACAACGATAAGCGTTCCCTTGTATTGGGATAAAATCTCCTCGAGCATGTCCAATGTGTCCATGTCCAGGTCGTTGGTGGGCTCGTCCAGGATCAGGCAGCTTTTCGGATTGGCCAGAATCTTGGCCAGCATCAGGCGGTTTTTCTCACCCCCGGAGAGTTGGAAAACCTTATCCTGCACGCGGGCAGGATCAAACAGGAAGTCTTTCAGATAGCCGCAGACATGGCGCTGTTTCCCCATCACGTCGATATAATCGCCACCGCCGGGGATAAGGGCTTTTTTCAGGGAATCCACAGGATTGAGGTCGCTTCGCTTTTGGTCGAAATAGGAAAATTCAAGCTCTTTGCGCGTTTTGACTCGGCCCTGGTCTGCTTCCAGCTCGCCGATCAGAAGCTTCAGGAAGGTGGTTTTCCCCGAGCCATTTTTACCGAGGATTCCGATGCGGTCACCGCGTTGAATGCGGATCGAAAACTTATCGAGGATGGAGATGGTTTTTCCATCCTCCTCGAAGGATTTAAAGACATTGTAAAATTCTCCCACGATCTTGGAATTTTCTTCCAGCTCCTTGGGGGCCTTAACCGTTATTTTTGCCGTCGCCCGTCGGTAGGCGGCCTCATCCGCGCGCAGTTTATCCCGCATTTCGCGGACTTGTTCGAGGCGCCGGACATTACGCTTCACGCGGGCTTTGACGCCCCGGCTTGCCCATTCCACTTCCAGCCCAACGGATTGCCTGCGGTTTTTAAGCTCGCGCTCTTCCTGCTCAAGGAGCGCGGTTGACCATTCCTCGAAATGTTTAAACCCTCGTGGGCTTACCTTGAGTTGTCCGCGATCGAGCCAAAAAACCTGGGTGGTGATATTGGCCAGAAAAGCGCGGTCATGACTGATGCATAGCAGGGTGCCGCGATAGGCTTTCAGATAGCCCTCCAGCCATTTGATGGCGTCCAGATCGAGGTGGTTCGTGGGCTCGTCCAGCAACAGGATATCGGGTTCCTCCACCAGCGCCCGGGCCAATCCGGCGCGACGCAACTGACCGCCCGAGAGCCTTGTCATTTTCACCTGCGGGTCCAGTTCCAGGGCCTCGGCGATAATATCGACCTTGTAAGCGTGCAGGTCTCTTTCTTCGTTTTTGATTTCGCTGAAAATATAATCGAAGACGGTTTGGCCTTCCTGGGGGACGATGTCCTGGCGCAAATAACCGATTGTGACCCCGACTTCTTCCCAGCGATCCCCGGCGTCCAGATCCTGTGCGCCCGTGATGATGTTCATCAGCGTGGATTTTCCCGCGCCGTTCCGGCCCACAAGCGCGATGCGGCTATTGGCGTGAATATTAAAGGAGAGATTTTCAAAGACCGGCAGTTCGCTGTAGCGAACCATGGCGTCTTTGACGGAGAGAAGGAGAGGAGGGGGCATAGTCGTTCGAACCTTTACACATATTGGCCGGCAACATAGCCTGAAGACCATGCCCATTGGAAATTAAATCCACCCAGATGGCCTGTGACATCTACGACTTCGCCTATGAAATACAAGCCGGGGTGGGCGTTGGTTTCCATGGTTTTGGACGATAATTCAGCCGTGTCGACACCGCCCAAAGTCACTTCCGCTGTTCTGTATCCTTCGCTGCCTCCGGGCTTGACGCTCCATCTATTTACGGAATCTGACAGTTTTGAAATGATTCTCTCGGGGAGATCCGCTAGACGGCCCGTTATTTCCGTATCGGCGCAAATACTTTGAGCCAGGCGGTTGGGCAGGATATGGGACAAGGCTGTTTGAATATCCTGTTTCGGCTGGCTCTGTTTCCGTTCTTTAAAAAAGGCCAGCGCATCGATCCCGGGTGAAAGGTTAATGACAATCTCCTCGCCTTCATTCCAGTAGGAAGAGATTTGCAGGATGGAAGGGCCGCTCAGGCCTCTATGGGTAAAAAGCAAGCCTTCGGAGAAACTTTTCTTGCCGCAGGTGACGGTGGCATCCACCGACAATCCGCTTAAGGCCTTGCAGCGTTCGAGTAAGGCGCTCTGAAAGGTCAGGGGCACCAGTCCGGGGCGCGTTTTAATGACATTCAGTCCGAATTTCCGGGCGACGTCATAGCCGAATTTTGTAGCGCCTATTTTGGGAATGGACAGCCCGCCGGTGGCAATGACTAGGGAGGCGCAGTTTTGCTCTTCCTTGGTCGTCTTTATAGTATAGCCTGAGGTTGTTTTTTCGACGGCGGTGACGCTGGTCTGAGTTTCCAATGTGACCTGGGCTTCCCGGCATTCCGTCAGGAGCATGTCAATGATCTGCTGGGCGCTCTCATCGCAAAACATCTGGCCGAGTTTTTTTTCGTGAAAAGCGATCCCGTGTTTTTTGACCAGCGCCATAAAATCCTGAGGGGTGTATTGCTTCAGGGCGGATTTGCAAAAATGAGGATTGGCGGAGAGGAATGTCTCGGGGGAGGCGTGGATATTGGTAAAGTTACAGCGCCCGCCGCCGGAAATCCGTATTTTCTCGGCGATTTTTTCTGCATGATCCACCAGCCAGACCCGTCGGCCACGCTTGCCCGCTTCGATTGCGCACATCATTCCTGCAGCACCGGCGCCGATCACAATCACATCATATGGAGCTTTCATGGGGCGCGTTGTATCATATGTTTGCAAAACCGCACAGGTGAAGGTAGGGAATGGCTTGGATTGTTTATATTTTACAGTGCGCGGACAAAAGCCTCTATACCGGCATTACCAACGATTTGAGGAGCCGGATTTCTGCTCACGAAAGCGGGCGGGGCGCGAAATATACAAAGGGGAGGGGGCCTTTTACCCTTGTCCATCAGGAAGAACATGCGACACGGAGCGCCGCTACGAAGCGTGAGGCGCAAATCAAGACATTAAGCCGGGAAAGGAAGGCTCAGCTCTGCCTTTCCTCCCGTGATTGAGGTCGGGTTTCCGGGAGTGTCTGGACTTCAGGCGGCGTTCTTTTTGACCCAGCCGACATACCGGTCCATCCATTTTTGGAAAAATTCCTTGCTGCCGGAACCGATATTGCCGTTCTCGTCAAACAGGCCGTCTTTGGCATGGATAAAGGCTTCGGGCTGGGAGAGCGTAGGGACATCAAGGTGAGACAAAATGTTGCGTAAATGCTGCTGTGCCATCGCCGTGCCCATTACCCCGACAGAAACGCCCACAATCCCCGCGGGTTTTCCCGGCCAGACGCTTTGGCCGTAAGGACGGGAAGCATGGTCGATGGCATTCTTGAGAACGCCGGGGATGGAACGGTTATATTCGGGAGTGGCGAACAGAAGGCCCTGGGCCTTGGCGATATCGTCTCTCAGGCGTTTCACTGAAACGGCCTGGTTTGAATCGTCATCCTGATTATACAAGGGAAGATCGTCTATTTTCACCTTGTGGAAGGAAAATTCCGGAGGAGCCAGCTTTGCCAGGGCATCTGCCAATTTACGGTTCAAGGAATCTTTTCGAAGGCTGCCGACGATAACCGCGATTTTATACTGGCTCATTGTAACTCCTTTGAATGTTGCAGATGCGAAAGAGAGTGTTTCATAAAAATCCAAAAGCCGTCAATATCCAACGTCTACACGAGTGGTTTGGTACTTAATGCATAGTGTGGCATTCAGAAAATGGGAGGTCCAGCCCCTTTAAACGTAGGCATAAAACGCTATCTTTCAATGTAATATGATCTATTTTTTAAATTTACCAATAAGGCAGCGCTATGAAAAAAAAATGGAAAGCACTTCTTTTCCTCTTCGTGGTCCTTATTGGGGCAGGAGTATGGCTAGGGTATGATTATATTTTCCCTCGGAGCAAGCAATCCCCATCGCTTACCCTCTATACGGTGGCAACCGGCGACATCGAACAGTTGGTAACCGCCCAAGGCAAGCTGGAGCCCAAGGACTCGGTTGCCGTAGGGGCTCAGGTATCCGGCCAGATCAAAACCTTACTGGTTGATTTTGGGGACGTTGTGAAAGCGGGGGCTCTCATCGCAGAGATTGACCCCGAGCTTTACGAAAGTGAGGTCCAGGTCATCGAGGCCCGGCTGAAAACCCTTCGGGCCCAAAAAATGCAACAAGAGGCGCAGGCTACCCAGGCCAAACAAAAATGGGAACGTAACAGGACGCTTTATAATGCGCGTGCCGTCAGTCAGGAGGTTTATCAGGATTCCCAGACATCCCTTAAGATAGCCGAGGCTCAACTGACCGCCCTTCAGGCGCAGATCGAGGAGGCTCAATCTACGCTGGAGGGGGCCAAGGCCAATTTAAACTATACAAAAATCTATGCTCCCATGAGTGGAACGGTGGTTAATGTTGCTACCAAAGAAGGCGAAACGCTGAATGCGAACCAGACGACGCCTACAATCATAGAAGTCGCGGATCTGGATACCATGACCGTGCGCGCGCAGGTGGCGGAGGCCGATGTCACACGGCTGAAAATCGACATGCCGGTCTATTTTACAACGCTCGGCTCTCAGGAGCGGCGCTGGAATGGAACTGTGCGGCAGATACTCCCCTCGCCGGAAGAGATCAACGATGTGGTTCTCTACAATGTGCTGGTGGATGTCGATAACACGGACCGCCAGCTCATGACAGGTATGACCACCCAGATGTTCTTTGTGACTGGGCATGCGGAGAAGGTTCCT
>JAIOYC010000020.1 GCA_021741325.1 Alphaproteobacteria bacterium | reverse complement strand
AGCTCGGGTCCGCTGGTTTTGGGATCCCGCAAAGCCTGCTCCAGGGCCTCTTGGGCGCTCTTAAGATCGCGAACGGCGTGGGTCAGATTCCCGTCTTCAATTCTCAGGGCCGTGTCCCACAGCAAGGCCGCGAGCGAACTTGTTGTTTCCACAGATGGGCGCGTATAAAACAAGCGGGACGCCGCCGCGCGCAGGACCAGAACGGTTACAGAATCATTCCCGAAATCCGAGGGGCGCGATAAAAGATCCTCCACCGCTACGCCCGCTGCATCGTAATCTTTCTCCGGCGCCTCGATCAGCGTTTTGCGAATGGCCGCGATCATACGGGCCGCGGGGTGTGTAAAAACGCGCTCCGGCAGAAGAATTTCTATAGGCGGGGTCTGAGTTTCCACCCCCTGGGTATCCACCGCCGTGAAATGGACCATGGCGCGCGCGCCGGCCCAGGGATGGGCCGTCAGATCATAAACAGGCGCTATCCCAAAATCCTTGCCCGGCGGAGACATGACAGGGCGCGTCTCGCGGTAGGATCCGCCCACAACCGAAGCCGTTTCCTTCTCCGGCGCGTCGACGCTCAGTACGACATCCTTGACTCCATAATCGTCCCGCACGCGCAAGGAAAACCGCAAAACTCCGTCAGGAAGAATTTCCGGCTCGCCGTCGAGCGCAATCGCAGGCGGAAAATCCTCCACAGATATAAAATTCCAGGTAGCGCGAGTCAGGAAATATTGGCGAACGACGATCCGACCCTTCTCAGGCTTATCGGCGGACGGTTCGGGAAAGGGCCTCTCGATCCCGTATATGCCCTCACCGCTTTTTTCCAATGGCCACGTCTGGGCACCGATCCGGACGGAAGGAGACCCCCACCCGCTTCCTGAGACTAGAATTTTGATCGTGCTGCCCGCCGGAATTTCAAGCACCTCGGGAGCTTTGTGATCCCCATGTTTCGGATCCGGACTACGCAGGACAAGGGCAGGACGCCCCGTATATTCAGGCGGGGTGATCCAGACCGACACGCTATCGCCCGGCCCGGCCAAGCCTGTAAACTGAAAGGGGAAAATCCCTCGCGCCAGCCGCTCTTTCCAGGATGGACCGGCCATGATAAAGCCACACATCAACAAAAGAAGTCCGCCCAGCCGCAAAGCCCTGGGATCCGCAGCGGCCATGAGGGCACGGGGCACGGGAATCTTCAAGCGATGGAGACTTAGGCGGGCGTCGCGAGCACTCTCTTCCCACAAAAGGCGAGCAACCTCCGTGAGGGGATTAATCAATCTGTCCGTCAGGCGCGAAAGCGGGCGGTGCCACAGACCTGCGGAGTCTTCGAGCCTCCGGTCGGCCTCGCGGGGAGAGGGAAGACGGATAACCCGCGCGCCTCGCCATAAAAAATAGGTCAAACCACTATAAAAAAGAATTGCTGCAAACCTGTGCGCATCCTCGCCCAAGGCGGAAGGAATTTTCAAAAGCCAGAGCCCGCAAAAAACAACGATCCACACCCCCATCGCCCAAAAGGCCAGCGTCAGCCGCTCAATGAAGAGAGTGAAATAAGAAAACCGCCGAAAAATCTCTAGTTTTCGCGGAAGACGGGTATAAGGATCGGGCATGGATTCCATTGTCTCATTCCCGGAAACTCTTAGCCACAGGATATCACACTGCTCTTTCTAGCCCGCCTGCGCAGCGAGGAAGCGATCGGCCTCCAGCGCAGCCATGCAGCCCATGCCGGCAGCCGTCACAGCCTGCCGGTAGACATGGTCGGCCACATCGCCCGCCGCGAACACGCCGGGAATGGAGGTCGCCGTGGAATCAGGAGCCGTGGCTATATACCCCGCCGCATCCATGGCCAGATGCCCCCGGAAAACATCCGTGGCGGGATCATGCCCGATAGCCACAAAAAGACCCTGCGCGTTCAGAGAAAACTCCGCGCCGGTTTTTACGTTTTTCAGGCGCAGCCCCGTCATTCCCTTTTCATTCCCCACAATCTCTTCAATCGCGGTATCCCAAAGCATCTCAATCTTCGGATTTTTGAAAATCCGGTCCTGCAGGATTTTCTCCGCTTTCAGGGAATCGCGGCGATGGATCAATGTGACCTTGCTGCAAAAATTCGTAAGGAAGAGAGCTTCTTCCGCCGCCGTGTTCCCGCCGCCAACGATCGCAACCTCTTGACCCTTGAAGAAAAACCCATCGCAGGTTGCGCACGCTGACACGCCCCGGCCCCTGAATATCTTTTCCGAATCCAGCCCTAGCCAGCGCGCCTTCGCACCAGTAGCGAGAATCACGGCATCGGCGGTGTAAAGGGCTCCGGATTCACCCCACGCCTTGAAGGGACGGGCCGAGAAATCAACCTTATTGATATAATCTATGATCATCACGGTGCCCATATGAACGGCCTGCGCCTTCATTTGCTCCATCAGCCAAGGCCCCTGGATCACATCGGCGAAGCCTGGATAATTCTCGACATCGGTCGTGATCATAAGCTGGCCGCCCGGCTCCATGCCCGTTACCAGCAATGGGGCCAAATTGGCGCGCGCCGCGTAAATCGCGGCCGTATATCCAGCGGGGCCGGAGCCTATAATGAGGACTTTGGAATGACGGACAGGATGTTCAGGCGCAGTATTCATAAGCGGTGCATACCGTAAAAAGAGAAATACAGAAACAGACACCGTAAACTGGTACGCCCGCGCCGATATTTCAATGGGAAAATAAAGTATCTTTTCTCAAAGAAGAAATCCGGACGCCTGTAGCCTTAAATTCTAACCCTCTCAACGCCCCCTGCCTGCGGTGGTGCCCATCTCGTCGCTCAGTTGTGCCACATGCTTCATCAGGCCCTCCTCGATCAAAAGGGACGTTGTCATCTCCCGCCGCATAGAGGCCTCGTGCCAGTCACGCATCTGCATCAGCTTGATCGCATCGAGCGTAACGCCGATCCGGTTCACGTTGGCGGGCGTGTCATAGAGATTGGTGTAAAAATCCGGATTTTGGTAAATTTTCTTCGTAAGGACTTCCATCTGCGCATAATAGCTGGGACGGCTCCCCAACAGCTTGTCGACATCGCCGGACAATCCGAATTCCTTCATCAGGGCCTTGACGAAATCCCCGCCGGAATGATTGGTCCCCGGATCGGCATTGGCCTTCATCGCGACAAGACTGGCAAAGGAGTTATGCGCCACATTGTGCATGGCCCAAAGATTTCGGGCATTCATGAAAGCTGCGGGGTCTTTCTCCAGCTCGGATGCCGGTGCAGGATCCAACGCCTGCGGCCAGTAAAGGTTATGCGCAAGCGCGATCACATCTTCTTCATCGGCTGATAATTTAGGATCCTTGCCCTGCCCCGAGGGTTCAAGAGGGGTCTTGTCCGTGAAATCAAGTTCCAGCGTGAGCGGTAGCCAGGCCGTGCGCGTGAAATCAATATCCTTGTTGATTCTCTTTTTCTGAGCGGCCCCAATATTTTCACCGGGCGTGATTTGCCGGTTGGAAGGCTGCCACTGGCATATATAGATCAGGCCGGCCCCGTTCACATCGCTGTGATCCCAGATGTCGCAGTAAGTTTCCCTGAACTGGCGCAAGCGTGCGGCCATGTCCTTGGATGCGCCCGGCGCAGAACTGTCAAACTTCGTATTGAGATAGCTGTTCATCATGATCTTGTTGAGTGCCTGCTTCTCATAAGCGCCCTTACGCTCGTCGCGCGCGGCGCTCTTGATCATGGAACCAAAACGGCACATTTGATTACTGGGGTGATAATCCTTGTGCGCCTCTGCAGAAAGCTTCTGATGCAGCCGCTCGGTTTCAAGTTGTTGCTTACCGTCCATCAGCATTCCCACGCCCTGCACATACTGCATCATGACGGCGGAAAGTTGTTCCGTCATCATAAGGAGAGACGTCACATAATTTGCGACGATTTTCTCCAGGACTTTGTCCAGTTTATCGCCCAAACATATACTGAGCTTAGGGTTCCCGCACTCCCGGAGCGTATATTCATTCACGCCCTCACTCGTGGGCCCGCCCCCGCCCGGCGCATCAAGAACTTCAATAATCAAAGGCCGGGAAGGCGCTCCACCAAGGGGATCGTTTCCAAACAAGGCCAACTTCAAGGATCCACCGCCGCTTTTCATTTTCTCGCTGAAGCGGCCGGCCCAATCGCTTTTTCCCCTGATCAAACTACTGCCCTGCGTGGCCACAACATCGGTGAATTCGGCCAGGCCAGAGCCTGAAACGGAAACAATCCCGTCTTTATTATCGAATTTCAAGCTCATCTCCACCGGCGCGGCCTCCCGGTGAAAACGTATATTGTAATCCGCCCGGCCTGCGTCCGCCGTCTCGGGCGCGGGGGAAAGAACGATCAGTCGGCCCGCTTCAGAATCTAGCTGACCCGCGACCACGGTCCGGCCATCGGCTATGACGCTATACCTCCCGGTAACTGCGGGGGCTGGCGCGGGTGATCCTCCGCGTTGCGCAAAATATAGAGAAATGCCGCCGACCGTAGCAAGCAAGACAAGCGCGCACCCGCACAGAATTTTTCCGCGCATTGCCGCCCCTTTTTCGGTCCTGGAATTTTTTATCATGGCGTCGCCGGCCTCCCGCCGCTTTTTTGCTTGCCCATCTCGGTCTCGATCTCCTCCTGAACATCCATCAGGCCCAGTTCCAGAAGAACGGACCAGGATGCCTCACTGCGCAGAAGGCTTTTTAGGAAATCGAATTTCTGCATCAGATTGATGGCCTGAAGGGCAACCCCCTTCCGATCCACGTTGGCAGGCTTGTCATACAAATTCGTATAAAAATCAGGGTTTTGGTAGATTTTCTTCGTTAAAACCTCCATCTGCGCGTAATAGCTGGGGCTGATCTTTTTCCAGTTTGGCTGCTTACCCTCGAATTGGGCTTTCCCGGAGAGAAGTTCGGCCTCCTGCTGCGAAAGCCCCAGATCCTGAATAACCTTGATCAGATATTCACGCGCTTCGGGCGCGCCCTCCGTTTTCATCGAAACGATCGCGCCAAAGGAATTTTGAGCGACACTGCGCTTGGCGGCAATGGACCGTGCATCCTGATAACGCCGCTGGAGGGGCGTCACCTCCTCCCCCGGCACCGATGCCAGAGAATCTCCCGTGGGTAGCTTGAAGACGGTGTGTGAGAACAAATTGCTCTGAAGCGCCATGAGCGCTTCTTCCTCGTTGGTTTTCTGGTTGTCGGTAAAATCCGCATCCAGTGTCCAGGGCAACTCCACCATGCGCACATAATCCAGATCCGCATTGCGCAACTTCTTTATGCCGCCACTGCATAAATTGCCAAGACCGTCATTATTGTCCTTGGGCTCACAGAATTTCTGCCGGAAATGCTCCAGACGCCCAGCCTTATCCATATCCTCCCCGGCAGAAGCGGAAGAGCTCTGATTGCCCAGGTTCCGGTCCTGCACCCTCTGGCTCATGAAGAACGCGCCTATTTCACCCTTGCGCTCGGACGCGGCCAAGCTCTTGACTTGCGTGCCCATCACGCACATGCCCATGCTGGGATGATAATCCTTATGGGTGCGGGCGTTCATTTCCTGCATGACCTGCTGGGTTTCCATCTGGAACTTCGCATCCACGAACGTACCGATGGCAAACATCTGCTCCATCCCGACCGCGGTCAGCTGATCGGACATCATCATCAGGGCGGGCAGGATGTTATCCTCCAGGAAAAGCTGCGCCCACCAGATCTTGAGCGCTGTAAATTCCGTTTCAATATGCTTGTTTATCTTCTCAAGCGTATCTTCCCACTGCTTTTTTTCTGTCTTTTCGACGGCTTTTTCGCATTTACAGCACAGCGCATACGCGGGACCGGAAGGCGGCAGGGAGACAGGCACGGCCAGGAGCGCCGCCATCAGAAGCGTCCGGACTCCGCGATATCTCCAGGAATTCCGCTTCATCATTCCTCCGCCGGCGTGCCGCCGCTTTTTTGCCGCCCTATCTCACCCTCGATCTCGCCCTGCACATCCGAAACGGCGAGCTCCAGAAGGACGGACAAAGTGGCCTCGTTCCGTATATAGCTTTTAAACAGGTCGAATTTCTGCATTAATCCGATGGCCTCCATAGCCACGTTCTTGCGCTCCACATTGACGGGTTTGTCATACAGGTGGGTATAGAAATCCGGGTCCTGATAGATTTTTTTGGCCAGTATCTCCATCTGCGCGTAATAGCTGGGATTCACATGGCTCTTAGAGCCTAGGAGATCCTCGGCCTCGTCCCCCGATACCCCCAGTTGACGCAAAAGGCCCAGAAGATATTCCTTCGATCCCTCCGTGCCTGCCGCCTTCATAGCCGCCACCGCGTCAAAGGAATTCTCCGCTACGCTACGCTTCGCCATCAGGGACCGCGCATCCTGATAAACCTTCTGCGCATTGGTCATCTGGCCCGACGGGTCGGGCGCCAGGGTCTCGGGAGGAGGCCGAAAAAACACTTCATCCGAATAAAGATTCGTGGCCAAAGCAAAAACATCCTTCTCGTCCGTCGTATCGGCGCCATTCGTCAGATCCACATCAAGGGTCCAGGGCCAGTCGATAATCCGGCCATAATCGATGTCATTGTTCATCCGGCCTTTGGAGGAAGCCCCTATCTTCTCGCCCGGCGTCAGAGCCCGGTTTGAAGGATTCCATTGGCAGACATAGTCCAGACCTTCCTCATTATCGGCGGGATCGCAATAAACCATCCGAAATGTCCGAAGACGGTTCGCCATGTCATCCGCGTCGGTCCCGGCGGCGCTGTTCTTATTGCCCAGATTCCGGTCCTGGGCCCTTTGAGAGAGCGCGAACGCATTGATTTCGGTCTTGCGGTCGGACGCGGCCAGGCTTTTGGCTTCCGATCCAAATTCGCACATCCCGATACTGGGATGATAATCCTTGTGAGCCCTGGCATTGAGGGTTTGAAGAATCTGCTGGGTCTCCAGCCTGTGCTTGGCGTCCATAAATGTCCCTACAATAAAGGACTGCTGCATCGCCACGGCAGAAAGCTGCTCCGCCATGAATTTCATCGCCCCCAGAACACCGTCCTTCCAGACAAACAATTTGAAAAAGAGTTTGTGAATCAAAAATTCAAGCTCGATCTTGATGAAAATCTTAATCAGGCTCTTGATCCATTCGCTGATCTCGGTGCTGATAACGATCGCAAGGCAACTGCAGCAATTCGCCTGTGCCTGCGCCGGCTGTGGCCGCATCGTTAATGACGACACGAACAAGGATAGAAGAAGCGTGCAAATCAAAACGCTCTTGCAGATCTGTGATGAAAAAGTCTTTATTTTTTTCATCGCACCCCTCCTTCGACCCTGCCGAGTCTGTCATTTACTTCTTTGAACGGCTTGTGAAGCTGGGCCGACAACAAAACCGACGCCATCATTTCCCGCCGGATCTGGCTTTCATAAATGGCCCGGTCCACCATCAATTCGATAGCCTTCAGGGCCGCAGCCTTGCGCTCCACATTGGAGGGCTTGTCATATAGATCGGCATAGAATGTCGGGTTTTGGTAGATTCTCTTGGCCAGAATTTCAAGCTGGGCGTAATAACTGGGATTTTCCCCTATAAATTCATAAACCTCATTGTTGGGAACGCCCAGCTCCGCCAGGATCGCCCCCAGGAAATTGCGGGTCTGTTTGCCCTGCTCTCCCACATCGGTGGTTCCTTCGGTTTTCATCCCGACCAGCGCGCTGAAGGAATTCAGGGCCACGCTTCTTTTGGCCATCACGGCCCGCAAGGCCAGATAGAGATGCTGATATTCCCGGTTACTCAAAATGGCCGGAGACAAAATCCGGGCCGGGACGTCATGCCCGTAAAGATTGGCAGCAAGAGCCTTCACATCCTGCGCGTCTTCCCCGGAATCTGATACGCTTGTATGCAGGGTACGCGGATGGTCGATCAGGCGCGTAAAATCAATGTCCCGGTTGTTTCCGCCGCTACAGGCCTTATAAAGAAAACCGTTATTGTCACTGGGATCGCAATATTTTCCCGCGAAGGCCTTCCAGCGAGCCACCCGGTCCGTGTCACGTCCCAGCGCGCCAGCCAAACTCACATTTCCGGCCTGACGCTTGATGAGCCAGGCATTGAGGCCCTGGGCAGCGATCCTACCTTTCTGATCGGAATGAGCCAAGCTGCGCGCATTGGTGCCAAACTGGCAAAAATCCTCGCTGGGATGGTAATCCTTGTGGGCCTGGGCTTGAAGCTGGCGGAAGAGGCGATGCGTTTCCATCTGCTGCTTGGCGTCCAGAAAAGTCCCGAAGATAAACACCTGCTGCATCCCGACGGCAGAGAGCTGTTCGGTCATCATCATCATCGCCCGGATAATGTGTTCCTTCATGAAATCCATGAGCCAGCCCATGCTCACATTCTCTATATTGAAGCCAATGGCATCCTCGAGCAGATCTTCGAGATCATCCAAACCGGCGCCCAGATTATCCAAGGTATTTTCTGTATCCTCGTCGACACCCCCGCCAGGTGTATATCCCGGCACATTTCCGCCGCTAAAGAGTCCGCTCACGAGAGCGCTCAGCTGTTCCTGCGACAGCGCGGACAGATCGATCGTCGGCCCGCCGAACAACCCCTCGGCCAGCAATATCAAGGCTGCCGGAGAAAGGCTGTCCACGCTTCCGCCTCCGTAAGTCAGAAGACCTTCCACCAAATTTTGGATCTCGGGCGACGACATGCCGGCTATATCGATGGGCGAACCACCATATTCTATAGCTATTAGAGCCATCTGCATGGCGGAGGGCAATTCGTTTATATTAACGGTCGGGGGCACTGGCGGCGGGAAAAATCCCGGCGGCATCATCGATGTGGGAATATTCTGGATTCCTCCGTATACAGCCCCCAAGAACCCAAGCCTCTGCCCCTCTGACAACGAAGATACATCAACACTGCCACTCCCTAAAATATCGATAGCCACACCAGAAGCCTGAGCCTGAGAAAGATTGGATATATCCAGACTTCCGTTGGCCAGCCCGGCAGTTACAATATCCGCAAGCATTCCGGGATCCATGTCCGCAATGACCAGACTGTCCGTTCCCAGTATTTCCTCCGCCAAGTCGCTCAGAACACTGGCCGGCAGAGTGGAAAGATCCACTTCTCCGTTTTGCACATATTGAGAGGGAATAAGGTCCTGAAGGTTCTGAGGCAGATCGTCAAAATTGATGATAGAGTTATTACTGCCGATCGCGCCCGCAGCATCCCCCAGAAGATCCCCGATTAAACCGGTCAGCACGGAATTAGCCAACCCTATAATCATATTCAGAAACCAGGCCGCAATTGTCGCCAGATCAATAGTGCCGTATTTTACGAACTCCTCATGGATCTTATCCCTGATCTTGTCGACATTTTCCTCGTGCTGATCCCTGATAATCTGAGCGGCCTTGTTGCAGTCCGTTTGCGTACATGTGCCGGGTAGACATGGAGGACAAGGCAAAGCAGCCCGCGCAGGCTGAACCGACGCAAAAAAGACACAGCACAAAACCAAACCCTTCAGCCAGAAAATTCCGGGCCGGGCATGCGATCTGCGCGTCTGTTGCTCCGTCCTTAGCTTCAATCAATCCCCCGTGTTGGGAAGGGCACTTTCCACATCCTTGAATCTCTGCCGCAGGCGCGCCGAGAGCAGCACCGAGGTCATCATCTCCTGGCGCAGTTCGCTCTCGTACAAAGCCCGATCCAGCATAAGCCCTATGGCCTTCAAGGCCACTTTTTTCCGGGCTACGTTGGCGGGCTTGTCATACAGATCCGCGTAGAAGTCCGTGTTCTGGTAGATTTTCTTGGCCAATATCTCAAGCTGCGCGTAATAGCTTGGATTTTCGCCAATCACCTTATAGATTTCGTCATCCGGAACGCCCAGCTCGCTCATCACGGCGCCCAGGAAATTACGGGTTTGCTCTCCCTCTTCTCCCACATCGGTCGTGCCGCTCGATTTCAGGCCTACGATCGCGTCAAAGGAATTTTCCGCCACCGACCGCTGGGTCGCCACGGAGCGAAGCTTCATATATAAATGCTGATATTCCCTGTTACTCATCATTTCCGGAGTCAGGCTCCTGGTCAGGATATCATGGCCGTACAGGTTGGATGACATGGCCATTACATCCTTCGCGTCCTCGGAGGTGCCGCCCGTGAAATCCAACTCCAAAGTCCGGGGATGGTCGATCAAGCGGGTAAAATCAATATCCCGATTTACCCGGTCGCCCGCGCCACCGCACACAAGCCCCAGCCCCGCGCTGTTCCCCCCATTATTGTCGGCGGAGTCACAGTAACGGCTGGTAAATTGCCGCCAGCGGGATTCCCTGTCCTGATCCACCCCTACGGAACCGGCCATGCTGACGCTGCGCAAGTGGCGCTGGATCTGCCGCTCGCTCAGGGCCTCCGCGTTGAACTTACCCTTCTGCTCGGAATGGGCCATGCTGCGCACATTGGTTCCTAATGAGCAAAAATCCCGGCTGGGCTGGTAATCCCGGTGTGCTTCATTTTCCATCTGCAGAAAAATCCGCTCCGTTTCGAGTTGATGCTTGGCGTCCAGAAGGGTCCCTATAATATAAGCCTGATGCATCCCCACGGCAGACATCTGCTGGGCCATCTTCATGAGGTCGTCTATAAACTGCTTCTTGAAGAATTTGTCGACGACCCAGTCCCGGTAGCGGTGAAACGGCCCCCGGATGATGATACGGGCCATTTTCTCGCCCAGATCATGCATGACCTTGATGACCAGCTTCGCCGCGGTGCACTCCAGGATATTACAGCCGGGGTTAATCGAGCATTTGCAAACGAGCGCATAAGCAGGACGGTGCGGAGGCGCCACCATCGTCCCGGCAAAACCGATGGAGAACACAAGGGCCATGAAAAAGGCCCTCCCTCTCGGATTTTTTAAAATTTTTCCGACCACTGCACGCTGGATTATCTAAAATTTACAATAAATAATTCTTATTTTAGCATAGGATTCCGGAATTTGGCATCTTTCAGTCAGGCCTTTCCAAAGGGTCCCCTATGATTTCAAAGCTTGAGCCCGCTATTCTTTTCGTTCAGAATAGAAAGAGAAAACCTCGCATACGGAAATTTCGGCCAGAATGAACAGCCCTGAAAAAAACCCATCTTTGGATAAAAAGGCCGCAAAACCGGGCCCCGCCACGGGCGAAAGCGGTCTTGGAACGGTCGTTGTCCGCAATGAATTCTACCGCGATGGCTATAGAAGCCTTCTGCGCTTAACTTTTATTCAAGGGATTGTTATCCTGGGACTGCTGGGTGCGATGTATTTCGTCATCCAGGTTCACCAGCCCGAAAACCGCTATTTCGCAACCACCGAGGATGGGCGCCTGATTCCCATGGTTCCGCTGAATGAGCCGAACCTGAGCACCCCGGCCCTCATGTCCTGGGTGGCCCAAGCCTCCACCGAGGTCATGACGTTCGGCTTTAACGATTACCGCCGCCGCTTGCAGGAATCCTCCCGCAATTTCACCCGCCGCGGCTGGGAAAGCTTCACCCAGGCCCTCCAGCGCGCGCGCATCATTGAAATGGTCGAAGCCAACCAGCAGGTCGTCACCGCCGCGCCGCAGGGGGCGCCTATTTTGGAATCCGAAGGTCTGGTGGCGGGCCGTTACCAGTGGGTTGTCCAGCTTCCGCTCATTCTAACCTATCAATCCGGCGCGAAAACCCGCTCGGACAGCCTGCTCGTTACGGTGGTGGTCGTACGCGTTCCGCGCCTTGAAAGCCCCAATGGTGTGGGGATCGAGCAATGGATCGCCGTCCCCCGCTAGGTTAAGGATCTCGCAAATTATCGGGAATGATTATAACGTTTAGATAAAGAAACCGGGATTTCGTTTATCAAAATCTGCCCAAAATTCGTTATTACTGGCTTGGGGATCGTCGACAGCGGTGATTTCGGATTTCTTGCCGCTCCATGCGACGCGGCCGAAAATATCATCCGGCGTTGTGCTATCACATGGCTTCATTGAAGATTCGTAAGTATATTTCACAGGCTGTTTCTCACTTTCAATCGCAGCTGTTTTCACACTCAGCGGAAATGTCTGCGCGGTAGCATTCGAGAAATGCAGATAAACGATAGTGTCTGAGCCGGAAAGAGTTTCGGTTGCGTCAGTCATGGCTGCTAGATCCCTCTGTCTCTGAGATTAAAGATAACCTTCTAAATGTTCTGTAAACAAAAGTCAAGTAAACAATGTCATAATTTTTCTATAAAACTACCCATCACGCGCTTGCGACCGCCGGGGCCGAAGTCGATATCCAGCTTGTTCCCATCAATATTGATGACGACTCCCTCTCCAAAGGTCGCGTGTGAAACACGATCTCCACGCCTGAATCCCTCTTTCCCCCCATTTTCCCCCGGGGAAGAAGACCGGGAGGCCACAGCCGCATAGGGTGAGGGTTTGAATCCACTGGAATCCCAATGAGTGGAGCGCCCGGCCTGAAAAATGCCAGATTCCGCGGTTGCCTCAATATGGGCAGGCGGCAGCTCCTCGACGAAACGCGAGGGCAGCGCACTGATCCAGTTTCCATACATGCGCCGGTTGGCGGCGTAGGACACATAGGCCCTTTTCCGCGCGCGGGTCAGCCCGACATAGGCCAGCCGCCGCTCCTCCTCCAGACCTTTCAATCCATGCTCATCCATGGAGCGCTGGGAGGGAAACAGACCGTCTTCCCATCCGGGAAGAAACACAGCCCCGAACTCCAACCCCTTGGCCCCGTGCAGCGTCATGATCGTGGCGAATTCCCCGTTGGATGCTTCCTGATTTTCCAGCACGAGCGCCACATGCTCCAAAAACTGGCCGAGCGATTCATACTGGCCCATGCCCGAAACCAGTTCCTTCAAATTCTCGATAC
Source organism: Alphaproteobacteria bacterium (assembly GCA_021741325.1). GTDB lineage: Bacteria > Pseudomonadota > Alphaproteobacteria > Micavibrionales > Micavibrionaceae > JAIOYC01. The sequence continues at coordinate 9,165 of JAIOYC010000020.1, read as the reverse complement.
GCCCCGGCGCTTCGGGCGTTTTGTCGGTCTGCCACATCTGCATATATCCCGATTCCTCAAGAATCTGCGCGGCCAGCTGTGGGTGAGGCAACGTATCCACCAGCGACCTCCAGCGCGTAAAATCATCGGTCAGCTTCATCAGCGTACCCTTGACCTTGGGACGCAACTCGTCCGTCTGCGTAATATCCCCGATCGAATCATAAAGGCTGATCCCCTTCGCGCGGGCATGTGCGTAGAGCGTCTGAATGGTTGTATCCCCGATCCCCCGCTTGGGCGTGTTGATGACCCTCTCCAGCGCCAGATCATCGGCAGGCTGGGCAATCACGCGCAGGTAAGCCAGCGCGTCGCGAATCTCCATGCGTTCATAAAAGCGCGGACCGCCGATTACCTTGTATGGCAGGCCCAGTTTTATAAACCGCTCCTCGAATTCCCGGGTCTGGAATCCCGCGCGCACGAGAATGGCTATTTGATCCAGAGGCCATTTCTTCCGCTGGAGCTGTTCGATCTCCTCGCCAATCCAGCGCGCCTCGGATTCTCCGTCATACAGGCCGCGCACGCAAATTTTATCGCCGTCACCCGCCTCGGACCACAGGCTCTTCCCGAATCGGCCCTCATTGTTGGCGATGATTGCCCCGGCGGCTTTCAGGATGTGATTGGTCGATCGGTAATTCTGCTCCAGCCGTATAATTTTTGCGCCCGGGAAATCTTCCTCGAAGCGCAGGATATTGCCCACCTCCGCCCCGCGCCAGCCATAGATCGACTGATCGTCGTCGCCCACGCAGCATATGTTGCTGCTCCCCTGCGCCAGTAGACGCAGCCACAAATACTGCGCGACGTTTGTGTCCTGATATTCATCGACCAGAATATATTTGAATTTCCGGTGATACTCTGCCAGCATCTCCTTGTGCGCCGGATCTTTCAAAATCGTGATCATGTGCAACAGCAGATCTCCGAAATCGCAGGCATTCACCGCGCGCAGGCGGTTCTGGTAAAGTTTGTACAAAATGGGCAGCTTGCCGTCCGCGCTTTCGCCCGCGTCCGCGGCGGTGATCTGGTCGGGGGTCAGACCCCGGTCCTTCCAGCGATCTATATGCTGGATCACCAGCTTCGGGGTCCATTTCTTGATATCAATGTGATTGACCTCCATGATCTGCTTCAGAAGCCGGATCTGGTCGTCAGGATCAAGAATCGTAAAGTTACTGGATAGGCCGACCAGCTCTGCATGACGACGCAGCATCCGCGCCGCCAGAGAATGGAAGGTGCCCAGCCACCAACCCTCCACCGCCTGCCCGCCCAAAAGGCTTGAGACCCGGTGGCGCATCTCCTGCGCCGCCTTGTTCGTGAAAGTGACGGCGAGAATCTGCGACGGCCAGGCCTTCCCCGTATAGAGCAGATGCGCCAACCGCGTGGTCAGGACTCTTGTTTTGCCCGTCCCCGCACCCGCCAGCACCAGCACCGGCCCATCCAATGCCTCCACAGCTTCGAATTGCGGCGGATTGAGCCCCTGCAGATAGGGGAAACGATCAGACTGCGGAGGCGAAGGGGAATTTTGCATGGGTTAAAATACAGACGCGCTTTGCCGAAAAGCAAGCTCTATCACCCTCTCCCAGAGGGAGAGAATTTTAATCCACAACCTGCCCCCAGTACTGGGCATGTGGGATAGGAAAAGGAGGGCTTCGTCAGTTCATATAGGAACCGGACAGCCGTTCCCAGCATATGGGTCAGATTAATCAATAATTCATCTTTCAGAATTACAATATTCTTTAAAGAGAAAAATACTCTGACAATAAATAGAGTTCGGCAGAAAGGACTATCAGGACATGAACTTAACTTTATCTTTTGACGCTGAAGTCAGCCCCTTACCGTCTTCGATCTGCATGGGTGCGGGACAATCATATGAAGAATATCTGCTAGAACCGGACAGTGTTCCGGTGGTCTATAATGAAATCGCCGCAGGGATGCCTCCTTTGGAACTACACCGTGCACTCAATCTGGATATATTACATCACACTATCAATGAAGAGTTTGCGAAAGCGGCCAGAGGAGATAGTTCCGGGGCTTTGATCATAAACGGTACCCATGTTGGACCGAATAATTACAAGGATTTTTTACATTATATCGAAGGCGCCAATGCTAAACTCTCGGAGATGTTTGAAGAAACCAAGGAAACTGAACCCAAAGAATGGGAAAAATACAAAAACAAGTTTGAGAACGAAGATTATAAAAGGCTGATGCTTTCTACGCCCGACAGAGGCGAGCTTAACGGAAAACCGGAAATTATTTCACCGGCATTTTCTCCTCTAAAATTCTGATAATAAAGGATAATATAAACTACTCTACCACCCGCCCCCATTGCTGGGCCATGTGAGGATAGGACAAAGGCTCCGTCAGGGCGTATAGCGGCACAGGGCTTTCCACCGCCTGTCCGATATCGCGCCCGAACGGAGCTGCGCGCACCCGGACCGCCGCACCCGGCGGCATGTGCTTGTAGCCGCCCAGCGGCAGGGTCAGGCGTAGCCCATGATCCGCATGTGTCGTTCCCCCGAATAAATCGAAATCGGCGTAATTGGTCAGGGTAACAAATCCTTCCAGCGCCGCGCCGTTCCTGAAGTTTTTCAGCAAGGATACGGTTCCGCCCACATCCCCGGCAAGATAACGCCCGAATTTCCCCTGCAGCGTCATATCCCAGCGTGGCAGATCATACCATGCCTTCGCGTGCGCCGTCAGGATATGGTCGCCGTTAAAGCCCAGATTGAGGGGCGTTTCCGGGTCGCGCTTGAAGGCCTGCCAGCTCTCCAGACCCCAAGCGAAACGGGAGCCAAACGGGCGGTAAAGCACTTCCCCGCCGAGTCCCCCAAACATTTCCTCCAGATATCCCGCCGCCAGCGCTCCATGCACGTCGCCGCCGAAACTGTGCGAGAGCGCCAGCCATGAATTCTCCAGCCCCACCGTCCGCGCCGCAAAGCGATCGACGTCACTGCGCACTGGCAGGGGAGAGGCGGGACGGATATCCCGCAACCGGTGCAGGTTATCGCGTGCGTTGACGCACAAACTCATTCCGCTGTCCATGAACCCGAAAAAGGCCGGGCCCCGCACCCCCGCCACCACGGAGGTCCGGTAGAGGACTCCGCTGTCCTCCTCCGCGAGGCTCACCTGATTGTCCAGCACGAAGCTGAAGGCGGAGAGGCCGAACTCCACCTCGCCGGGACGCTTAAGTTTTTTCAGGGGGGCGGGCGGTTGTGGCTCAAAGCGCGCGTGGCGCCAGATTTCCTCCGGACTGCCCTGCTTTTTCACCAGCGCCCGCTCCAGATCCCCCCGGAGAAGGTGAACGGCGGGGCCTTTCAGTCCCATGACCGTGGGGGTAATGGACAATTCCTCGATCGACCGGCCCGCGTGATTGGCCATGTGAATCGCGGCGCGGCCTATCTGCAAAGGCGCCGGACTATAGGGGGTCAGGACAAGCTTTGCCTCGGCGCGCCGCGAATCCGCTGTGGGGTCGTACAATACAATCCCTTCCGACGCGGCGGACAAATCCATCCGCGTGGGCAGGGTCAGTCCCGTTCTGTAAGGGCGCAGAGGAGTTTCGTGAACAACCGGACGCACCTGATCGCGCCAGTCCCGAATGTTCGAGCGCACGGACAGCCGCCCCATGATCTTCTCCGTCCCCTGCGCCGCCAGACCCAGATTGATCCAGGGTAGCGGCGCATAAGACAGACCCGCCGACCACGGCGCGGGCGCGCTGAATCCAAAAGAATTCCGCTCGGCCTGATAAGCATCCGCGTTCCAATCCGCCTTGAGCGAAAGACCGGAAACGGAGGTGAAATACTCCACCCCGCCAAAGAGCCCGATATCGTCTCCCGTAAACCAATCCCCAGGTTCATTGGGCATTTCCCCATCCAGGCCGCGCCGCTTGCCGAAATGCGAGAGCAGGGATTTCAGGGGATTATCCAGATGCCCCGCACTGCCCATCCGACCCCAGCCTGCCCCCAACGTAAAATCGAAATCCTTCCACCGCTTGGAAAGCGTTAAATATTCCGCCGCCATGCGCTTATGCCCCAGGGCGCTGTTCACGCCCAGCGCCATTTCGGGCCGGGAGCGCGTCTCGCTTATCAGGCGCAGCTTCACATCCACGCCGGGATAAAGCCGATCCGCTCCCTCGTTGATATTCGAGGCTTCGGCGCTCTGGCGGATGTTGATATAAAGGGGCGCTGCGATCTGGACGCCCAAAAACGCGTGAACATAAGGATCGAGCGTGGAGATCCCGGCGCTGATCGTCCCGGCCTCGTCCGTGCGCGCGCTGGGAACAATGTTCAGGCCGATGGGGCCGGACAGGGCCGACGACAACGGCATACTTTGCGCCACAGCAGGCCGCGCCCACGCCAGAAGCGCTAAAGGAAGAATGAACGCTGTAAAGACCGCGCGCCGCATGGTAGCCGATGGTTGAATGAATCAACCAAGGCTAGCATTGCCCGTCATGCGATTGTAGTCTCCGGCGGGTTTTACCCCCAGCCCGTCCGCGCGCAGCAAAGACAGAGCCCGCAGTAATCATCCAAAATCGCGGAAACGCTTGCGCTGGAACAGATACCACCCGGGACGGTCTTTCCCGATGATCCAGGAGCGCAGATTGCGCATCGCGGATGGAAACGTCATCCCCCGGCGCTCCAGCTGCCGGAAGACGATCAGGGTGAGGATCGTCAAAAGGATCGTGGACCATCGCACATAGACCAGCAACAGCGGCAAGGGAAGCGCCGCCCGTGCGTCAAAGCCGAAAAACCGCACAGGCTGCATCGTGTTGCGCCAGTGCCAGTTGATCTTGTCCTGGATATTCTCGATTTCTCTGACCACACGCGCCTCCGGTTGTGAATGCTTTTCTCATTATACAGCAATTCGTGGGGAATAAGAACTAAGCCGCTTCCAGTTGCTTTAAAGCTAAAGTGAGCTTGCCTTTCGCAAGTGCTGCATCTTCCATGCGGGATTTGTTTTCTTCCAGAATCTCGGGGGGCGCATTGCGGACGAACTCCGCGTTGTTTAAATTCCGGGAAATCTTCTCGATATCCTGCTCCAGCTTCGCAATCTGTTTTGTCAGACGCGCACGCTCCTGATCCAGATCGATGATGTCTGCCACCGGCAGAATGAGGGTCGCCTCGCCCAAAACGGTCTGAAGCGCGCCTTTGGGCACGGTGTCCGCCAGCTCGATCTTCGAGAGCCGCGCCATGCGCCGAATCGCCTCGTCATGGTCCCTCAGACGGTTTTGAGTCTCCTGGCCGGCATCCTTGACGAACAAATCGATCTTCGCGCCGGCGGGAATATTCATGTCCGTGCGCACGCTGCGGATCTCGGAGATCAGGGCAATAAGCCAGCTCATCTCGGCCTGCGCCTTTTCATTGGCCAGGTCCGGATACAGAGGCCACGCGGCGTCAGACAGCCCATTTTCGCGCTCTCCCAGCGCACCGTAGAGTTCCTCGGTGATAAAGGGCATCACCGGATGCAGCAGGGTTAGAATTTGATCCAGAAGCCAGCCCGTCGTGGCACGGGTTTCGGCCGCCAGCGGATGCCCCTCCTGCCCTTCCGCGAAGAGAGGCTTGATGAATTCCACATACCAGTCGCAAAACGTGCCCCAGGAAAATTGATAGATGGCCGTGGCCGCCTCGTTGAATTTATAAGATTCGATAGCCTCTTCCATTTTCCGCGCGGCCAGCGCCATTTCGGCCACGATCCATTTGTTGGCCGTGGCGGTGACCTGGGCCGGATCGAATCCGGCGACAGGCGCGCAGCCGTTCATCTGGCAAAAGCGAGACGCGTTCCAAAGCTTCGTGGCAAAATTCCGGTAGCCCTCCACCCGCTGCTCCGAGAGCTTGATATCGCGTCCCTGCGCCGCCATGGCCGTCATCGTGAAGCGCAGGGCGTCCGCGCCGTATTGGTCGATCAAATCCAGCGGATCCATGACATTGCCCTTGGATTTGGACATTTTCTGCCCCTTCGCGTCGCGCACCAGCGCGTGGATATACACCGTACGGAACGGCACATCCTTCATGAAATGCAGCCCCATCATCATCATCCGCGCGACCCAGAAGAAGATGATGTCAAACCCCGTCACCAAAACATCGCCGGGATAATATTTAGAGAGCTCCGGCGTTGCTTCCGGCCAACCCAGTGTCGAAAACGGCCACAAAGCCGAGGAAAACCAGGTATCCAAAACGTCGGGATCGCGGGTAATTTCGACGGCTTCTCCGTAGTGTGCGTCGGCCTCTTTTTGCGCCTCCTGCTCAGTCTCCGCTACAAACACATGCTTATCCGGCCCGTACCAGGCGGGGATCTGATGCCCCCACCAGAGCTGGCGCGAGATGCACCAGGGCTGGATGTTGCGCATCCACTCGAAATAGGTGTTCTCCCAGTTTTTGGGCACAAAGACGGTCTCCCCGGTTTCCACCGTCTCGATCGCGGGTTTCGCCAACGTTGCGGCGTCCACATACCACTGATCGGTCAGGAACGGCTCGATCACCACGCCCGAGCGGTCGCCGTAGGGGAGGCTGTTTTTCACGTCCTCGATCTTCACGAGGCAATCCAACTCCTCCAATTCCCTCAGCACGGCCTTGCGGGCCTCATAGCGGTCCAGTCCATGATAGGATTTCGGGATGCTTTCCAGCGGCGCGATCCGCGCATGGATGTCGAACACATTTACCATCGGCAGGTCATGCCGCTTGCCCACCTCGAAATCGTTGAAATCATGGGCGGGCGTGATCTTCACCGCCCCCGTCCCCTTTTCCGGATCGGAATATTCATCCGCGATAATCGGGATCAGACGCCCGGTGATGGGCAGGCAGACCGATTTTCCGATAAGATCCTGATAGCGCTCATCGTCGGGATGCACGGCCACGGCGGTATCACCCAGCATGGTTTCCGGGCGCGTCGTGGCCACGGTGATGGTGCGGGCTTCGGGTCCCTCGACGGGATAAGCAATATGCCACATATGGCCTTTTTGCTCCCGCTGTTCGACCTCCAGATCCGAGATCGCGGTCAGGAGCTTGGGATCCCAGTTCACAAGGCGCTTGTCCTTGTAGATCAGGCCTTCCTTATAAAGCTGCACGAAGACTTTCCGCACGGCACGGGAAAGGCCCTCGTCCATGGTAAAACGCTCGCGCGCCCAGTCGGGAAAGGCGCCCAGGCGGCGAAGCTGGCTGTTGATGGTTCCACCCGATTCCGCCTTCCAGTCCCAGACCCGTTCCAGGAACTTCTCGCGGCCCAGTTTGTGGCGGTTCGTACCCTCGGAATCCAGAAGGCGCTCAACCACCATCTGGGTGGCGATACCCGCATGGTCCGTTCCAGGCTGCCAGAGGGCATCCCGCCCCTTCATGCGGTTGTAACGCGTCAGGATATCCTGCAGCGTCATGTTCAGCGCATGGCCCATATGGAGGGAGCCCGTCACGTTGGGCGGGGGCATCATGATGGTGAAGGGGGGCTTGCCGCCGGCAGGATCGCCCGCGAACGCGCCGGAAGCCTCCCAGGCGCGATAGTGCTTGTCCTCTATGGCCTTGGGGTCGAAGGTTTTATCGAGTGTTTTGTCAGGCATGATTCAAGGATCATAAGAATTTTCGCAGACATGGCAAGGAATTCAACGCCAGATGCGACGAAATCTAGGCGGGGAGCGCATCCGGGATCTCGGCCACACCGGGCACGGGAAGGAATGCATCACCGGATGCGTTCCCGATCAGGACGTATTCCCAGGCCTGCGGGGCGGCGAACAGGGCGTGCAGCAGGGCATTGTTCAAGGCATGGCCCGCCCGGGATCCTTCATAGGCGCCCAGAATAGGCGCGCCTGCGAGGTAGAGATCGCCCACGGCGTCCAGGAGCTTATGCCGGATGAACTCATCGGGATGGCGCAAACCGTCAGGGTTGACCACGCGCTCAGCGTCCAGAACGATGGCGTTGTCCAAGGAGCCGCCAAGAGCCAGTCCCTGGGCCTGGAGATATTCGACCTCATGCAGGAAGCCGAACGTACGCGCGGAGGCCAGCTCATGAATGAAGTTGCCGTTTACCAGAGGTGTGCTGTAGCTTTGCGCGCCGATTTGCGGATGGTCGAAGACGATCTCGCCGCCGAACAAACCGACCTCGGAAGGGCTTAAGGAGGCGCGTTTTCCGTCCTGTTCGACAACAACAGTTTCGAGAATCCGGATCACGCGGCGCGGCGCGGCCTGGGCTATCACCCCCGCCTGCTCTATCAGCCGGACAAACGGAAGGGAGCTGCCGTCCATCACGGGCACTTCCGGGCCGTCTATCTCAATGAGGAGGTTATCCACCCCGCAGCCGCGCAAGGCCGCCATGAGGTGTTCGACCGTTCCCACGCTCACGCCCGCCTCATTACCGACCACCGTGCAAAGACGCGTATCCACGACGCGATTCCAGAGGGCGGGAACGCGGTTATCGCGGTCGGTTACATCGGTGCGGAGGAACACGATCCCATGTCCGGCGGGGGCGGGACGCAGAGTCATGGCAATCAGCGCGCCGGAATGAAGCCCGGTGCCTTCAACGGTTACGAAGGTGCGAAGAGTTTGCTGCATGGCCACAAAATGGAATTTTTATCGAAAGCTTACAACCCCAATATAAGCCCGGGGCCGCGTACAGCCCAATCACTCTTTGTTGCCGTTTGTTACAAGCCAGTGATTAACATCATCCAACCAATTGATTTATAATTAAAATTCTCTTTCACAAGTTCGTTTGCCGTTTTTTACCCCCCTCCCCCCCCCTCCCTGACCGGCCAGGGATTGAAGGACGCGCTTTGCGCAGCCCTATAATAGGAAATTATTCCTCTTTTGTCAAGTCTCAAAGCGCCCGCCCGCACAGACGAAAAATAAGGCCCCGCAAGGGGCCTTTTGAGGTGGGAGGTATAACCGAATGCAAGCAACACAGAAAACCGAAAAGCCCCTGCAAGCCTCAGTTGGCCTGACGCCGCAGAAAGGCGGGAATATCGAGATCACCGCCGTCGCGCTCAGGCGCGGCCGCAGGGCGGTCAATGTTCAGATTGCCCTGCGAGGGCGCTTCCGGAGCCGTCATAGGCCCAGGCGTAAAATTCCGAGATTCCTGAGGCTGCGGGTCATAGTCCGCGCGGGGAGCGTTTCCCAGATGCTCCTGAACCTTGCCTGTCAGGCGCTCAAACAAGGAGGGAGC
>JAIOYC010000019.1 GCA_021741325.1 Alphaproteobacteria bacterium | reverse complement strand
AAAGCATTTCCCGGCCGGATACCAGCATCCCGTTGGATTCCATGCCCCGGATTTTGGTTTTCTTCAGCGTGACGTCCAGACCCGGAATATAGGAACCCTCCGGCGCGAAGACCGCCTTCATCCCCGCGCGCGCATTGGGCGCGCCGCACACGACCTGCAACACGCCCTCTTCGGTGCGCACCTGGCAAACTTTTAACCGGTCCGCGTCGGGATGCTTTTGCGCGCTTTCCACAAAGGCCACCTTGAAAGGCGCGAAAGAGGCCGCCGGGTCTTTCAGGCTTTCCACCTCCAGCCCGATGGCCGTGAGCCGCTCCGCGATCGAGGCCGCGGATTCATCCGTATCCAGATGCCTTTTGAGCCAGTTCATCGTGAATTTCATGATTTTTTTCCTGAATGTGACGTGATGGTTTCAATTGTGCCAGCGGTGTATTGATGCGTGCAGCCGGGCGCTTCCATACCGTCCAGGGCCCGCCGGACGATCCAGCCTTCCGCCTGAAGCGCCAGAATCTCGGCCCAGGGCGCGTCGGGCCCGACCGCCAGAATTTTGCGCTCTTCCGGCAAAGGCGGCATGGCCTTGCGCACGGTGTCCATATAAAGCGTAAAGCCCGTGGCGCGCTCCACCAGAGCCTCATCCACGCAGGAGCGCACATCGTATCCGCCCCCTCGCCCCAGCGCGCCCGCCGCGCCGGGCGCATACAGGCCGAACGCGACGCCGCTCTGATAATCGAAGCCCCGCGTCTCCAGAGGATCTATGCTCACCGACACGCCCGAAAAACCAAGATCGCTGGCGGCGGCGCGCACTCTTTCATACACGGCCTCCAGCCTCTGCGCGTCCGCCCGCGCGGCGGGGGGCAGGGGCATGGCGCGCAAGATTTCCAAAAGCGCCGGAGCGTCCCCGGCCTTCCCCGTCAGGGGAGAAAACAACGAAGACATCGCGCTTCCAAACGCCTTGAGCGCCCCGAAATCCTTGTGGGAGAGAGCATGGCGGATCTCGGCCCGCGCGCCGTCCTTAAGGTCCAGCGGCGCCAGCAGATGATCCGCGAAGCGCGGCACGGTGAGATCCAGCGTCACCTCCGCAAACCCAAGCCGCTCCAGCCCCAGGAGCGCGAGGACGCAAATCTCCGTCGTGGAATCTTCCCCGTCGCCGCCGATAATCTCGCAGCCCGCCTTGCAGAACTGGCGCTCGGTGCGCTGCTGGCTGCCCCGGGTGCGCAGCACATCATTGGCATAGGCCAGCCGCAGCGGGCGCTCCTCATCGGCCAGCCGCAGCGTGGAAATTCTTGCGATCTGCGCGGTCAGGTCGGAACGCACGGCCAGCATCCGGTGGGAAAGCGGGTCCATCAGGCGAAATGTCTCGGCGGACAGCGCGGCCCCCGGCCCCGGCGCCAGAAGACTGTCCTCAAACTCCGCCAGCGGCGGCTTCACGCGCTCATACCCGAAGGCGGAAAACAGGCTCATCAGGACATGGACCGCGCGCGCCTCCCGCTCCGCCTCGGGCGGGAGGAGATCCGTAAATCCGCTGGGCAGGAGCGTGATGTTCTTGTCGGTCATAAGAAATGGGCCCAAAATCTATCTTGATAAAAATCAACCAGATGATCTGTAGCAAAAGCCGGTGGAATATTGAAGGGAATTAGGCGGGCGCGCTTTTCAGGATTACGAAAGCACAAGCTGCGCCGCGGGAACCTGGAGCATCTCCAGGTACTCGGCTTCGTGCGCGGCCAGATAATTTCTCATCTCTTTGTTTTTATTAAACAATTTCTGCAGACTTTTCATCCCCGCGATCGTCAGATGCTCTGCATTCAAATGGCCAAGATCATGAGATGTTCCCGCCATATTGTCCTTCAGCGAGCGAAAATATGCCCGGCCCTGTTTCAGATTTATCCCATTTCCTTTCATCTCATGGAAAACCAGAGCACGGGCCGTTTCAACGGTTTCATTATTGAAATTAATTTTCTCGGACATGACACTTCCCTCTATATAATGAATGGCCCCGGATACTTAACGCCGCCATTAATTTATGTCAACGTTTATTTCCCCCACAGCCCGCTCGGGCCCCCTCATCCGTCATTGCGAGTCCCGGCGAAAGCCGGGGCGACGCGGCAATCCCCATAAGTTATAGTCACTCTCATTAGAAATTGCCCTTTGCGGCCTGACCGTCATCACACGCTTTATGCGTGTGATCCATAAATTTCATGAATTGCACGAACAAGCCGGGGAAACAGCTTGGTATCTTGCCCAACCGTCATCGCGAGGCCGCATCGCGGCCGTGGCGATCCATCCACCGATGGCTGGATTGCTTCCGCCGTCGCCCTTCGGGCTATGGCGGACAGATGTCGCCGACTCCACCTCCTCGCAATGACGGTGCGGCAAGAGGCCTATTTCTTCTTCTTTGATGACCTGCCGGGGACTTTAAAGAACTGAAACTTCTCGAACTGAGACGGGGATTGAGCTAATTTGGAAACCGTAACCTAAAAGGCTCCCTCTGCTCTTTTTCCCGAAGTTCTTTAAGTTTTTTTAAGTCAACAGCATGGCCCGCTAGCATGTATGCTCCATCCATCCAAAATTTTAAGAATCCCTCCTCCTCAAAATCGTACGAAGGAAGGCTATCATTCAATAAAGTTGATTTTACAGAATAAGATCTTATTGATTTCCCTATTTTTTGGGACAATTCATCTACTTTTTTTTGAATGAAGGTTTCGACAACCCCCTCAATTGTACTGTGTTCTATGTTCCCATGCTGGTCTTTTATTAATTTTTCAAAGGCTTTAACCATTTCGGTTTTGATTAACTTCCTATCTCTAGTGAGGGATTTATATTCTCTCTCAGCCTCATAACAGACCTCTTTAGGGACAAAAACTGAAAGAGCCTGTTCCAGATGGGTTATCAAAGGTTGGGTCAAAAAGGAAAAAATACGAGATAACCGTCCAGCATTCATGCCACACACCCCTTTTTTTAATATTATGAGAATAAAATACCAAGGTTTTTCAATAAAGGCAAATTTATGTTGGGATATGACCATCATGAATTTTTACAAGCGGTGATCATCTTTTGGGGCCACAGCACCGCCATCCTAGTCGTAGAGTATGATTTATCATATTTTTTCTCCGTCTTATCTTTGTGGTTCTGTCATTATTCAATCAACATGGATTAGGAATGTTTTCCTTTACTTTTTCCCTCCCCTCCTGTACGCTCAAGAACGATCATGGCGCGCCGCCGGAGGCCCCTTCGCCTCCCCCACCGCCTCTTTTTATTGATTATGTAAAATAATACCCCCCCGGGGGGCGCAAAAAGGACAAACGAACTTGTGAAACCGAAAAAATAAATAAAAACAGTATATTATAGTTGAACCCACAATTCTTTGAACAGCGTCATCGCCCGAATCCGCGCAGCGGATTCTAGGGCGATCCATGGTCAAATATGGATTCCCCTAGGATTTGCCAACGCAAATCCGGGGAATGACGGTTTTTGGAGATGTTCAAACAATTTTGGATTCAGTTATAACGCCCCGTACGTCTCGGCCAGAGTCCGGCCCATCGCACGGAACCGCTCCACCAGATCCGCGCCGTAGAGCGACGCGTTGGGAATGTCCTCGCCGTTGATGATCTTCTTCATCACCACCTCGGCGATTTTCCCGTTGGGGGTCTTCAAAATGCCCGGCACGGCGATGATTTCGCCGGGGATCGCATAGGGCGTCACGTTGTTCTTCACGGCGGCGCGGATCGCCTTTTGGAGGTCTTCGGGCACGGCGCTTTCCCCGCTTTCCAGCGCCAGGAAAAGCACCGTGAGGGCCTGGCGGTTGTCGGGGCGGGTGAAATCGATGGCGGCGGCCTCGCGGATCAAATGCGCGAAGGGGCGGAGCTGTTCATAGATCACGCTGGTCCCGATCCGCACGCCGTTCTGGTTGAGCGTCGCGTCGGAGCGGCCGATGATGACAAGCTGGCCCTCGGGCGTGCGCTGGACCGCGTCGCCATGGTGCCAGACATGCCGGTCCGCGCCGTACTGGTCGAAATAGGAGGCGCGGTATTTCGCGCCCTCGGCATCGTTCAGGAAGCGCAGCGGCATGGAGGGAAAGGCGTTCAGGCACACCAGCTCGCCGGTTTCGCCGGGGCGGGCGTCGGTCTGGTCGGCGGTCCAGACGCGCGCGTCCATCCCCAGCATGGGGCCGTTGATCTGGCCCGCATAGGTGGGCATCATGGGATTGCCGCCTAGGAAGCACCCCACAATGTCCGTGCCGCCCGAAATCGAGCTGATTTTGACGGTTTCCTTGACGTGGGTGTGGATGTATTCATAGCCCTGCGGCGGCAGAACGGCCCCGGTCGAGAGCACCATCCGCAGCGGGGAGAGGTCGTGGCGGCGGGCAATGTCCAGCCCTTCCTTCGCCCATCCCAGAATAAGGGGCGCCGCCGTGCCGTGGTGGGTGCAGCCGTGCGCGGCGGTGAAATCCCACTGGGCGTACGCGTCGGGATAGGCCGGGGATCCGTCATACATCAGGATCGTCGCGCCGCTCGCCAAGGCCCCGGCCAGCCAGTTCCACATCATCCAGCTGGGCGTGGCGTGGTAAAACACCCGGTCCCCCGGCCGTATGTCGCAGTGAAGCTGGTGCTCGCTCAGATGCTTGAGCATCACCCCCCCCGAGGAATGCTCGAACCCCTTGGGCTTCCCCGTACTCCCCGAGGAGAACAGCACGCACAAAGGATGGTTGAAATCGCGGCGGATAAACTCGATTTCTTTTGGCTTAAATTGGTCAATATCCACGACGGAAGGGCCGGAAATCCATAGAATTTTCTGGAGCGAGGAAAGCTCCCGCCGCGCCTGCTCCACGACATCCCGGCGATCCACGATCTTGGCGCCGTGCACGTATTCCGGGGCCGTTATCAGGATTTTGGGCTGAATTTGCCCGAAACGTCCGATTAGATCCGCCGGTCCCATCTCCATTCCGGCGGAGACAAACACCGCCCCGATCACGGACGCCGCCAGGAACACGCTGATCGTCTCCGGGCAATTGGGCAGATAGACGCCCACGGCCTCGCCCTCCCCCAGGCCTTCCGCCCGCAGGATCTGCTCCCACCGGCTCACGCTCTCATAGAGGTTTCTCCAGGAGAGCACCCTGTCCCCCCCGCCCTGCACGCGGGCGATCACCGCCGGGGCTTCGGGTGTATTGTAAAATTGGTTCAGGCAATTTTCCGCATAACTGATCTTCGCATCGGGGAAGAAGCGGGCCCAAGGGACATCCTCCAGCGGGGAGATCGCCCGCGTGCTCTTTTCAGCGATTATGCCGCCGAAATCCCACACCGCATCCCAGAATTCCTCCAGATGCGTCACAGACCAGCAATGAAGGGCTTGATAGTCATTGAATTCTTGGCCTGTACGCTCCGCAATGCGCGCGGCGAACTGCTCCATGCGGCTCCGCCCGTCGCGCGGCGGAGTCCAAAGCGGCAAAGCACTGGAAACAGAGAGTTCTACAGAGGATGGTTTCATGAAAAGCTTCCCGAAAGGCGGCCAATCTGGCGCCCCTTCAGTGTACCCTCAAATGACGCAAAAGCGAATCGCGAAATCACTTCTTAAAAATAGGAGCACCCTGAGAAGCATGGATGACACCGCGCATACAAGGGTGATAGACTGGAAGAATATCCGGATATAAAGCCTCTATTGATGATTCAGCGATTTGTTCTTCCGTTTTTGCTGGCCGCTTCCGTCCTGGTCTTTCCAGTGCGTGGAAATACCGCGCCCGAAGATTCTTCCGTTCCGCTTAAGGTCGAAATCCTTTCCGAGCAGGGAACAATCCACCCTGGGGAATCTCTCTGGATCGCCATAGAACAGACGATCGAACCGCACTGGCACACTTATTGGGTCAATCCGGGGGATTCAGGTGCGGCCCCGCGCCTTCAATGGACTCTCCCGCCGGGCTTTGAAATCAGCGGTATCCAATGGCCAATCCCGGAGAAGATCCCTTACGGACCCTTGCTGAATTACGGCTATAGCGATCATGTCACCCTGCTGCAAAAACTAACCGCGCCCGCCACCCTGCCCGACGGGCCCCTCACGCTGAGCGCCCGCGCCGACATTCTGGTGTGTCAAGAGATCTGCATTCCGGCCTTTTCGTCCCATGAGATCGTGTTGAACCATCCTGCCCAAAACGAAGCCGCCAACCAAAATATTATTGAATCCGCTCTGGCCGCTTTGCCAACGCCCACCGATACCCAGCCCCTTTACCAGGAAGATCAGGGCAATTTCATCCTGACATTTTCATCTCCTCCTTCCCCTGAGATCCAACTCGAAAGCCTTGAACTCTTCCCGCAGGATTGGGGCATAGTCGAAAATACGGCACGACCTGAAATCTCCCGGGACGCGGACGGAAGCCTCCGCATCCTTCAAAGACGCTCTGACCGCGTGCTGGAAGGGCTGGAGAATTTCTCCGGGTTGATTGCGTGGAGAACCGCGCAAGGCGAACGCCGCGCTTATGAATTCAAAGCCCTTCAAGGAGCGCCGGTTTCCGTATCCCCGGTCACTGGGGCATCCTTGCAAATGGGCAGCAGCTTTTTTCAGGCGCTCCTGCTCGCCTTTCTGGGCGGGATGGTCCTGAACCTCATGCCCTGCGTTTTTCCGGTGCTGTCGATCAAGGCGCTGGGCCTTGTGAAGCTGGCTCATGATCACCCGGAGCAGGCGCGCCTGCACGGCCTTGCCTATCTTGCCGGAGTGGTGCTGAGTTTTCTCACCGTGGCCTTGATCCTGCTGGGCCTGAAAGCCGGAGGAGCGGAGATCGGGTGGGGATTCCAGCTTCAAAATCCCCTGATCGTATCGTTTCTGGCCTATGTGATGTTCCTCGCGGGCCTGAATCTTTCGGGATTTTTCGAGGTCTCAAACCCTTTTGCGAATGTCGGACACAAACAAACCCAGGGACAGGCTCTATCGGGATCATTCTTCACGGGCATTCTGGCAACCCTGGTGGCCACGCCCTGCACCGCGCCCTTCATGGCCGCCGCGATCGGCTTTACCCTCACGCAGGGCGCCTTTGTAACGTTGGCTGTCTTTGCCGCGCTGGGGCTCGGCCTGGCCTTACCCTATGTCCTTCTCTCCTTCCTTCCAACCCTTCAAAAAGCCCTGCCGCGGCCCGGCGCATGGATGGATATTTTCAAGCAGCTCCTGGCTTTCCCCATGTTCGCCGCGGCCGCGTGGCTGGTGTGGGTTCTAACGCGCCAGGCCGGAACGGCGGCCTTGCTTGCGGTGCTGTCGGGCATGATCGGACTGGCCTTCGTCCTCTGGCTTTTCAGGAATCTCCCCGCCGCCGGATGGCGGCGAAAGGCTGTGAAAATTCTGGGCATTTTTCTCCTCGCCAGCGTCGCGCTCTTCCTGCCGGTTGAAAAAACCCTGCTTAATCAGAATCCTTTCGGGGAAGCCTACACGCCGGAAAAACTTGAAACCCTTCTGCAGGGGAGCGATCCGGTCTTTGTGGAAATGACCGCCGACTGGTGCATCACCTGTAAAGTCAATCACCGGATCGCACTGAGCATCCCCTCCACCCGCGCCTTGTTTGAAAAACACGGCGTACAATACCTGATCGGCGACTGGACAAACCGGGACGCGGCGATTACAAAATTTCTCAGTGCCGCTGGACGCGGGGGCGTGCCGGTCTATGTGTATTACGGTCCACCGGGGACAGACGGACATCGTCCGGAGCCGGTTGTTTTGCCACAGATTTTAACCCCGGGCGTTGTCCGGAATGCCATTGAAAACCCTTGATCCCTTAGGAGAACCGACCATGACACGCCTTTTCGCTCTTCTCGCCGTCCTTCTGCTGGCCTTCACCGCTCCGGCCCTGGCTGCTCCTGTCGTGGGCGCGGCCGCACCGGACTTTACCGCCCTAGATATCCATGGACAGAATTTCAAGCTCAGCGGCCATAAGGGCAAGATTGTGGTTCTGGAGTGGACGAATCACGAATGTCCCTTCGTGGTGAAACACTACGAAACAGGCAACATGCAAAAGACCCAAAAAGCCGCCATGGATCAAGGCGTGGAATGGATTTCCATCGTATCCTCGGCGCCCGGAAAGCAAGGGCATGCAACGCCGGAAGAAGCCCAGACCATCCTGGATGAGGCCAACGCGCACCCGACCGCGAAAATTCTGGATGACAGCGGCACGATCGGAAATCTCTACGGCGCGAAAACGACGCCTCATATGTTCGTGATCAACAAGGACGGGGTTCTGGCCTATGCGGGCGCGATCGACGACCAGCCCACCCCCGCCCATGATACGGTGGAAGGCGCGAAGAATTACGTTTTGGCCGCGATTGAAGACCTGAATGCGGGTCGCGCGGTGCAAACGCCCGAAACGGCGTCCTATGGCTGCGGGGTGAAGTATTGACCGCAAAGGCCGGAGGGGAAGGCTTTTAAAAAGCTTGCCTTAATTATATTTTTCATATAATTTTCCTGTGTGCAAGCTATGCAGGGAAATCTCATTTATACAACCGTATCGCTGGAAGCCGTCAACGCAGCCAACTGGCATGAGGTGAATGCCGTCCGGCTTGCGCCGGAACAGGCGAGCTTTATCTCTTCACCTGGCTATACGCTGCTGCAGATTTCCATGGAAAGCGTCTGGATCCTCCTGGGAATCCGGCTGACGGATCTCGCTCATCCCGATGGAAAAATCGTCGGCTACGCCGGCCTCATTCCCGATCCGACAAAACCGGATATTCTATGGGTTCACCGCCTGGGCATCGACCAAAATTACCAGAACCGGCATATCGGCACTGCGGCCGCATGTATTCTGGGAGAAGCGGCGATCAGGAGTGGCTTTAGAGAGGCTCGCAGCGGCATTGAAGAGAGCAACGAGCATATGCACGGACTCCATAAAAAATTCAACGCGCAAAGAGGAATAGCTCTCGACGATCTGGCGACGGATATTGTGGTGGGCGATGAGCAACTCTGCACAGTCGATCGGGGTGATACGGATTTATCTTCGATTCTTGCGAGCCTCCAGGAAAAAGGCATCGGCGTCCAGTTCCTTCAGGCACTCCCGCAGCCCGGGTTTATACCCTTGCCCGTTCCGGAAGATCTCAATCCTTCTGGATTCCAAGCCCCCATGCCCGGGCCACGCGGCCTCTAAATCTTCTTCACAAACGTAACCTTGCCGTAAATATTAACCGGCAGCCATTGTACATAGGCATTTTGAAGATTTTTTCAAAAAGCTTGCGCGCCTTTTATTTTTCATATATAATTTTTCCCATGAGGGCAAAACAAGAAACCAGCAAGGGAAGCTTTGCGAAAGTATCGGGCAGAAAGACAATATCCCTTGTGCCGGTCACCGCAGAAAATGAAACCGCTGTCCGGGCTATACAGGTTCATGATCATCAGAACGAATTCGTAAACTCTGCGTGGTGGGTAATTGACCGTGTCACGGATCCCGAAGAGCCGCCCGCCATATGGGAGAACCGGGTCATTATGGCGGATGATGAGGTAGTCGGCGTTTTGTCTCTTTCACGAGAACCTTCTGATCCTTCCAAAATCTGGATTCGGGATCGTCTGGTCGATAAGCAGCATCAGGGAAAAGGTTACGGCCAAGGAGCGTTTGCGGTTTTATTCTCACAGGCTGCGGATATATACGATTGCACGGAATTGCGCTCCCTGACCTCCACAGGAAATACGGTATCCGAACATGCCTATCAAAAAATAGGAGCAAAAATAGGCTCCGTTCAAGTTGAGGAATTGGATAAGGCTGCGCAGGAAATGATCGTGGGCGAGGGGAGTTTTTACGTGATCCCCAAAGACAAACTTAAGGCAGCGGCGCAGGTTATGCACCAGAGCATCAAAAAATACGGTCTCACGACGAATTTGTCTTCCGGAGGCCCATTGTTCACTTCAGCAGATCTTCAACCTTCGGCTGTTTCAAAAATCATTCCCGGCGCGTCTATATAAAGTTTGCTAATATGTTTATTTTCATATAACTTGCCCCAAGGGAAGAGAACGGAAAGAAAATTATGCCTTCTGATTTTCAACGCAACCGTAGAGGATCTCGTACAGCACTTCTGGGATCATGGAAAAAGATGGAAACCCATAAACCAGTGACAATAAAGCCGGTTGATACCAAAACCACTACATCTGCAATCAAAGAAAAAAATCCATCTTCTCCGGATAAATCTACCTTAGAGTAGCCGTTTCACAAACGTGATTTTTCCGTCGCCGGGGCGATAGAAGTCGGGCTGGATGGCACAGATTTCGAAGCTGCTTCGGGTGTAAAAGCCCCGCGCGGGAGCGTATTTATCCGTCGAGGATGTTTCAGCGTACAGGAGCGTCCCACCCGCGACACGCACAGCTTGTTCCGTTTCGTACAAAAGCTGCGCAGCGATTCCCTGGCGCTGGCAGGCGGGATCGACCACAAGCCAGTAAAGATCAAAGCTGGATTCCGTCAGGGATATCGGACCGTAACAGCTGTAGCCGAGGATTTTTTCAGACTCTTCAAGAATAAGAAACCCGTAGCCGGATTGTTTTTCGCCTTGGAGGCAAGCCTCTTGGGCCAATTCCCGGGCCACATCAATTTCCTCCGAACTGAAAACAGCCGCTGTCTCGGTTAAGGCACGAATGGATTCAATATCGCCATATTCCACCTTCCGGCGCATTGTGCGAATGTCCAGAGGGTTTCGCTCATCAATGTCTCGCAATTCTGGAGGAGAGGGTAATAAGGATCGTATGACTTCGGGAGCGCTCCACCCCGCATTCTCCATCACCAGCATAAACCCAGCCTCGGAGGACAGGCAGGGATTGGCGTTGATCTCCAGGATCCACGGATTGCCCTGTTTATCCACACGAAAATCAACCCGTGCGGCGCCTTTCAGGCCAAACAAGTCCCAGCATTTTCGGGAAAAATCCTCAAGACGTTCCAGAAGTTTTTTATCTTCGGGCTTAAACTCATAATGCCCCGGCGTTGCATTGTATGAAAAGCTGTCCTCTTTCCATTTGGCTGCGTAATCTACGATCTGCGGCATATCTTCCGCATAACCCTCAAAGAGAATTTCCCGCGGAAGAACAAGGATTGATTCTTTATCCTGCTGCAAAAGGGCGATATTAAATTCCCGCCCCTCTACATAGCGTTCAGCAAACCACATTCCCCCATATTCGGTTTTTTTCTGTTCTATGAGATTCCGGGCCCGTTCAAGATTGGAAACCACACAGGAGGCATCCATCCCCAATGAGGAATGTTCCGTGTCCGATTTTACAATCCATCGCCCCACGGGACTGTCTTCGATGTACTCGTCGTCCGCCGTGATAAAGTCCGCCGTGGGAATGCCCGCACACCGCATGATGATTTTAGAGCGCTTCTTGCTGGCCGTCATGGCAAGGCTTTCCGTTGAACAGCCTGTATAGAGAATACCCAGATAATCCAGAAATGCCGTGGCGGTATACATCAGGCGATCGGTGCCCTTGACACTTTCTACCAGATTAAACACGAAGGCGGGTTTGAGCTTTTTCAGAGTGGCTTCAAGGGTTTGAAAATCCTCTTCGAAGGAGAGCGCCAAAGGATGGTAATTTAGGGTGCGCAACCACCCGGAAACTTCCTGCACCTGGCGCAGGGTATCCAATTCGTCTTCCCGCCCGGATCCGAGGACGCCGCTGTGCAAAATGACAACGATGCTCATGCGCAGACCGATTTTCTCGAACGCCCGCCAGAAAGGCCGCAGCGGGAAATCGCCTCCTCCATAATCACCCCGATCAGGGCCGCATGATCCATCCCGGCCTTTGCCGCAAGAATACACAGGTCCGATTTTTCAGGATGGAGGCCCGAGAGCGCGTTAACCTCCAGAACCAGCGGTTCTCCCTTTTCGTCACAGCGCAGATCCACGCGCCCAACGTCCCGGCCCTTCAGAGCGTCCCAAGCGGCCAACGCCAGCGCCCCGGCTTTTCGCGCGGCCTCGTCCTCAGCCAGACGGTAGAGGTCCGGCATGGTCCAGTCCACGTCCTTATTAGCGTAGGACCGTCCGAAATTGTCGGGCTGGCCGTCCAGATCCACCTCCATCACACCCAGAACACGGGCCGTCTTTCCGGTACCCAGAAGACCCACGGTGAATTCGCGACCCGGCAGGTAGCTTTCCACTAGAACCGGCTGAGCGTACCGAGCAAGAAAATGCGCGGTGGATTTTTTGAATGTTGCTTTGTCGCGCACAAGCGAGTGCTCCGAGATGCCCTTGCTGGACCCCTCCGCCAGGGGTTTCAGGAACAGCGGAAACTCGAGATGATCCGGCAGATTTCGCGCATCCTCGATCACATACCATTGCGGCGTGGGAATATTGCAGTTCTTTAAAATCATCTTGGCCAGCGCCTTGTCCGTGCGCGCGGTCATGACCTCGGGCGGGGAGAATGTATAGGGAATGGCGTAGGCTTCAAGCAATGCAGGCACCTGCGCTTCGCGGGCAATACCGCTGACGCCCTCGCAGATATTGAACACGATGTCCCAGCGCTTTCCTGTTGCCAGTGCGTTCACAAGGGCGCGGATATTTCCGATGCGTTCCACCTCGTATCCGTTTTTCCGGAGGGAGAGTTCAACGGCGTCTATGGTCTCGATGGAATCGAACTCTGCCGCGTCTTCTTCCGAGAATCCCTGCTCAAGGTAATCGTCCCGAAGATCGTAGGTAAAACCGACTTTGATCATGGCATACACAGGATCTGGATCTAATTCTCAAAAAATAACTCTACGGAATATAAAGTCCCGCAGATGTATCATAATCCGCGTTGGCCTCCCGCAATGCCTGTTGCGCCAGTCCTGTGCGCCCGCCCGGATCGGGATAGCGGTAGACGCCGCCCTCGAAATTGGTGAGCAGGAGGTCGTCCCCGTCACGGCCCAGAATGTAGTCGGGCAGGACAGGGATCTTCCCGCCGCCGCCCGGCGCGTCCACAACGAACTGCGGCACTGCGTAGCCAGTAGTGTGGCCGCGGAGCTGACGGATGATCTCCAGACCCTTCTCAACCGGCGTACGGAAATGAGCGGACCCAGAGACCGGATCGCACTGATAGAGATAATAAGGTTTCACCCGGGCGCGCAAAAGCCCGTGAAAGAGAGGCTTGAGCACCGCTGCGTCGTCGTTGATGCCTTTGAGCAGGACCGTCTGGCTGCCCAGCGGAATACCCACATCGGCCAAGCGGTTGCAGGCCTCAATTGCCTCCGGCGTTAATTCGTCCGGATGCGTGAAGTGGATACTCATCCATAGTGGATGGTATTTCTTAAGCATTTTGCACAGCTCTTTCGTGATGCGCTGGGGCATCACAACGGGAATTTTCGTGCCTATCCGGATGAATTCCAGATGCTTGATCGAGCGCAGGCGCGCCAGCAGCCATTCAAGCTTGTCGTCCCCGATGCTGAGCGGATCGCCACCCGAGAGCAGGCAGTCCCGAATCTCGGGGTGGGCCTCAATATATTGAGCCGCTTTTTCCCAGTTGGAGGTCGAGAAGCTGTATTCGCCGTTTGTCTCTCCCACCATGCGAGAGCGCGTGCAGTAGCGGCAATAGGTCGAGCAAAAGCCCGTGGTTAGAAACAGAACGCGATCAGGGTAACGGTGAACCAAGCCTGGCGCGGCTGTATCGTGATCCTCGCCCAGCGGATCGGGATCTTCGCCCGGCACCTTGACGAACTCCCCGCCGACAGGGAGATGCGTCTTGCGCAAGGCTTGGCTCGGATCGTCGGGGCTGAGAAGCGAGAAATAATAGGGTGTGATGGCGATGGGCAGATTGCCCGTGCGCTTGATAACAGCGGCGCGTTCATCATCCGTCAGGATCATCATTTTCTCCACCATGTCGACGCGGCGGATGCGGTTGCGGACCTGCCACTTCCAGTCGTTCCAGTCCGACATGGTGGCGTCCGGATAGAACTTCTTCAGGAAGGCGCGGGAGCTGTCGCTGATGGGGAATCGAATCAGGGGCTTTGTCGCCAAAGCGGCTTTGTCCTTGAGGACGACAGGACCTGCCTTAAGACTGGCCGTGTTTTTACGGAGGAGAAGACTCCGGCGATCCGGAGGGTCTTCGTCAGATGACTTAATCTCGCCGGCTGGGACAGCTTCATGCTGAGCCGCGGCTGCGGAACGGGCCGTTCCTGTTTGTATGTGCATGGTGACTGAATGTCTCCTCTCTGGTTGCACGCGCAAGGTACTGAAACGCCAGTTCCTCTCCATGATGATTATAGGTCGTTTCAAAAATTTGTATATGGTTTTTGGAGAAGAGAATAACTATCCCCAGATGAATCTTTCTCCCCTTTCATTGGGCCTGCTATCTGCGTGGGGCCAAGGCGTTATCAATGCGCGGGGGAGGCTGAAAGTTCCTAAAAAAACCGCCCCGTGAGGGGCGGCTAGTTAGGTACCAGATCGGATGAAGCGTCAAAAAAAGTGGGTTAGAAAAGTAGGTTCAACTCAAACAACTCAATTCTCTTCAAAAAGGCCGCTCTCGAGGCCGGTGTTGCGGGGAAGAAGCATGATGCGTCTCAAACCCTTATATTCTCAGAATATCTAAATTTTTATGTAAATGCAAGATGGTGGAATTATCTTATATAATTCAGCAGCTTATCCATATCGTCTGGAAGCGGCCTCTCGAAAACCATGATCTCCTCGGAGCCTGGATGCACGAAAGAAAGAGCGCAGGCATGAAGCGCCTGGCGGGGGAATGCCGACACCGCCTGGATTATATCGTCCTCATAGCCCGCTTTCCGCAGGGCGCTGGCCACGGCGTTGGACGGAGGGCCGTATGTGGGATCGCCAATCAGCGGATGCTTGATCGAGGCCATGTGCACCCGGATCTGATGGGTCCGTCCCGTCTCAAGCCTGCACGCCACCAGGGCGCACGATCCCCGGAAAGACTCAATGACATGATAATGCGTGCGGGCTTCGCGCCCTCCCTTGCTCGTGATCGCCATTCTCTGCCGGTTGGAGGGATGGCGGCCCAGCGGACGGTCAATGCTCCCCTTCAAGGGAACCGGTACGCCCAGGACCAAAGCCCTGTATTCGCGCTTCAGGGTTCGCTCGGAGAGCTGCGCCGCCAGATGTCGGTGAGCGCTGTCGGTCTTGGCAACGATCATCAGGCCGGAGGTGTCCTTGTCTAGGCGATGCACAATCCCCGGCCTTTGCACCCCGCCGATCCCGGACAGCTGATCCCCGCAATGATGAAGCAACGCATGAACCAAAGTGCCCGAGCGGTTGCCCGCGCCCGGATGAACCACCAGCCCCGCGGGCTTATTGATCACCACCAGATCTTCATCTTCATACACAATATCCAGCGCAATGGATTCGGCCTCCATATGCGAGGATACAGGCGGAGGAATCCGGACTTCCACCCGGTCCCCCTCTTTCACTTTCGTTGAAGCGGTTATACCGGGACGGTCATTCAGACTTACGCAGCCCTCCGCAATGAGGCTTTGAATCCGGGCGCGGGAAAGATCGGGATGCAGATCGCTTAAGGCCTTGTCCAGCCGAAGTCCACTTTGAGCGGCCTCAATGGACACACAGAATATATCGGGGGATGTCACACTACTTCCTTGCGGACCGTGTCCAGCATAGCCCTCAGTCCGGCCGCATTCAGCCATTCCTCGTTGGTATCGCTGGCGTAGGAGAAATTCTCATCCGCGGGTTGAATGCCGTTTTTGCCGTAGGCCTCCCGCTTCCAGAAAGCGAAGGCGGGTTCGATGATATAGCGGTCTGGAAGCCGGAGGGTGTTCCGCCCGTCATCCGCCGTTACCATGACCTCATGCAATTTCTCACCCGGCCTGATCCCGACGATTTCATGAGGAAGATCCGGCGCGAGAGCCTCCGCCAGATCAGTGATTTTCATGGAGGGAATCCGGGGAATGAAAATCTCCCCCCCCCGCATCATCTCCAAAGAGGACAGAACAAAATCCACCCCTTGCTGAAGCGTGATCCAAAAACGCGTCATGCGGGGATCCGTGATGGGCAGGGTCTTCGCGCCGCCCGCAATCAGCTTCTGAAAGAAGGGCACCACGGACCCGCGCGATCCCACTACATTCCCGTAGCGCACGACCGAAAACCGGGTGCCGATGGAACCGCTCATATTGTTGGCGGCAATGAAAATCTTGTCCGACGCCAATTTGCTCGCACCGTAAAGATTGATCGGGTTGGCCGCCTTGTCGGTGGAAAGCGCGATGACTTTTTTCACCCGGCAATCCAGCGCGGCGCACACCACGTTTTCGGCGCCGTCCACGTTCGTGCGTATGCATTCTATGGGATTGTATTCTGCGGCGGGAACGTGCTTGAGCGCGGCGGCATGGATAACGATATCCGTTTCGCGCATGGCCATCCGCAAACGCCCCTGATCGCGGACGTCGCCAATGAAAAAACGAAGGGCGGGATAGCGATCCTGCGGAAAGCTCTGCGCCATCTCATATTGCTTCAATTCATCGCGGGAATAAATAATAACGCGCGCGGGCTTATAGCGCCTCATAAGCTCCGCAGCGAACTGCTTCCCGAACGAGCCGGTTCCCCCCGTCAAAAGGATTGTTTTTCCGTCAAGATCCGGAGAATGGGCAAGAAAATCGCGCATGTGGCCTTAGTTACCGTATACGAAGCGCCTTTTCAAGACGGATCGGATTCATAAAAAAACCGGACTGCCTGCCCGAGGGCAGACGGTCCGGCGAGTTGAACAGGGAGGTTTCACGTCTGGGAAGACGCGAGGACTTCGAAGAAGCCCTCGTCGACGCAAAGCGCCGACAGCGTCCGGTTGTATAGAAGCTCTCCGAAGACGTCAATGTTTAAAAGGAAAAAAACGAATTTTTATGAAGCGGATTTGTCCGTGATCATTGCGCTGAATGTGGCTTCCGCGCAGGTCTTTCCCTCCACGGTGGCCACACCGCGAAACTTCCATACCGGTCCCTTGGAGCGAACTTTTTCAACATGTACATGCATGGAATCTCCAGGCACGACAGGACGGCGAAACCGGGCTTCGTCGATGGTCATGAAATACACGACCTTTCCTTCCGCTTCCTTCCCCAAGGCCTCTACCACAACGATCGCGGCGGTCTGAGCCATGGATTCAATGATCAAAACACCAGGCATAACCGGAAAACCCGGAAAATGCCCTTCGAATTGAGGCTCGTTCATGGTGATATTTTTTAAAGACAGCGCACGCTCACCCGGCACCAGCTCCAAGATACGGTCCACCATAAGAAGCGGATAGCGATGGGGAATCATTTCCATGATTCGCCTAATGTCGATAGGAAGTGTGTTCTCGCTGGTCATCTTGTAATCCTGCTTGCCGTCTGCAATTTTCGCCGCCTAGAAAAACCTTCAAGCAGCGGCAGGCCCCATTTAATCTTCTTTTGTCTTTCGGATCAAGCGGTTCAAAAGAGCAGCCTGTTTCATGAAGCTTCTGAGAGGAACCGCAGGATAGCCCATCTGCTCCTGGCCAGCGGGAATATCCCGCATGACGCCTGACTGCGCAGCAATCCGGGCTCCAGCGCCAATATGCAGGTGACCAGCCACGCCTGCCTGCCCCCCCAGCATTACAAAATCCTCGATTACGGTGCTGCCGGAAATTCCAACCTGAGCCGCAATCACGCAACCTTTACCAATCTTTACGTTGTGGCCGACCTGCACCAGGTTGTCGATCCATGTCCCCTGACCGATCACGGTATCCGGCCCCGAACCCCGGTCGATCGTTGTGTTCGCGCCGATTTCCACATGATCCCCGATGATAACCCGGCCCAGCTGCGGAACTTTCACATGACCGGCCGGATCTATGGCGAAGCCAAATCCATCTTGTCCGATTCGCACGCCGGGATACAGGCGCACATGATCGCCGATCATAGCATGGGAAACCGTGGCGCCTGGCCCGATCCAGCATTCATTCCCAACGCTCACTCCGGCCCCGATGAGCGCATGGGCCTCAATCAGAGTCCGGTTTCCAATTACGGCGTCCTTGCCAATCACAACGCCGCTTTCAATCCGGCAACCCAACCCAATCCGGGCTGAGGGGTGAATCTCCGCGCTGTGCGCGATCCCCTCCTCCCTTGCTTGCGGCGGGTAATAAGCCTGCGCAATGAGGGCATAGGCTTTATAAGGTGAAGAGGAAAGAAGAAGGTGAATGCCCGGCGGCGCGTCATCGGAGAATTTAGGGGGTACGATACATGCGCCGGCACGTGTCTCCCGAAACCGGTCGCGATACTTTATATTGTCGAGAAAGCTGATATTGGACGAAGAAGCCGTATCCAGCGGGGCGACGTCCTCGATCACAAAGTCGGGATCCACCCCGGGCGCAAGCTGAGCATCCGCCACGCGGGCCAGCTCGCGCAGAGTAAAAGGTCCCTTCTTTTGAAAAAAACGCTTGTCCGCCATAGGCTTTTGATACACTACATGCCGGTTTTTGAGCAAGGAATCATCTTAATCCCCCTTTCAAATTATTTTCTTTTTTCTTTCCGCCGGAAAGGAACCGTTAAGACATTGCCCTCCATAATGGAAGCTGAAGAAGCGGAAAGTTCCTTCTCCGTGGAAGCTATTCTTATATTTACATAAATTTGAGGCTCAATTCCATGACCGACAGATATGAAAGAAACCGGCAGGACTATTCGGCTCCTCCGGCATGCCGCGTTGCCTACACCATCAATAACGCGCAGCCTGTCGCCTGTACGATCATCGGGGACCAGCCCCTCTTTTATATGGATTACGAAGGAGAGTCGGACGACGATTTCTCGGAAGACATCAGCGATGCCGCGATTAAACGGGAAATACAAAGGCTGGAGAGAGAAGTCGCGCAACTCGATCGCCTCTCTTCCCAGTCCCAGGAAGAAAAATCGAGAGAAATCCATAAAAATGGAGAGTTATTCGGGCAAATTATCCCCTGCACAGAGGTGGATTCCTCTGTTGAGAGCTTGATGGCTACGCTGACGCAAAGCCGCCTGGGGGATGCTTACCTTCATTATGCGCAGACCACCGGCATACGGATCGAAACAGCCCCTCATGTGCAGAATGCGTGTTCCGACCTTCAAAACAGGAAGATCCTGCTCAATCCCCATGAATCCTTCGAAGACCGGATTTTACTGCTGGCCCGCGAACTCAGGCGCCACTGGCGCCATGACCGCGGCGGTCATGGCGAGCCTTTGAGCTTCTATCCGGATCATGCAATCTTGCTTAATCGCGTCAATGCCGCTGACCTCGCCGTTTCCATGATCCGCATAGGCTGGGAACTCCAGCTGACAGGTCTAAAAAGCGTCTGGGAGCGTTTGGAAATTTCGCCCCTGTCGGACCTGGCGCACGCTTTTTCCTGCGAGGCCTTCAGCGATTTCCGGACCCTGAACAACGGCAAAGCCGCCAGCGCGGTACTTGAAGCCTGGTTCCTCTCCGAGCGCTGCAAGAAAGAAGACAAAAAGCTGATCCAGACCATGCTGGCCGATTACAAGGGATATATCTCCCGGCTCGGCGGCGAGGAAAGAAAGATCACGCCTCCGATCATATGCGCACTGGGAGAGGCGCCGTTCGGCAAAAATTACCTTTCCCCCCACGTGGAAACGATTTTGAACGACCCTGTTTTTTCGGAGGTCCGCGACCGCTCGAACGCCAATTTCCTCTGGTTCATCAAGTTTGAGCGCTCGTTCGGAGAAGTGGAACGGCAGTTGCAAACCGAGTCCCTGTCATCTCCGGACAGCGACCGCTCGTCCGGCCATCAACAGAAAACGCAGGACCGGACTCATGCCATACCGCCAAACGGCGCCCAAGCCGCTGACATTCTTCAATTTTCAAGAGAGCGAACTCAGCCCCCTTCCCGGTCTTCTTCCTCAAAGCAAGGCAGTGCCGACATCATATATCTCCGCCGCTGGTCCGGCGAGTGAGAACGGGGAGGACCATGCCGTGAAAATGGGGCGTTTCCATACTTCCAGAAAATACCGGATCTCTCCGCACAGCGATGAGATTTGCGAAATCATGGAAGACGGAAACCTCATCGGGCAGGCCCTGGGCCTGATCGTCAACAGCCCCACGACCCGTCATATCATCGAGGATGTTCTGGGTGACGGCTGGACAGTCGCCATCGGCGAGTGCGGCGGCCATGATTTTCGCCTGGACGCCGGAGACAAAACCATCCTGATCAACAACCACGGGCTTTCCCCGGGGGCCCTGCGCCGCTCCAACTATTTCCTCAATGCCCTCCTGGTTTCGCTGATCCGCGGCCTGAGAGACGCCTGGCAGGAGAAGCGCCACGGCGCTTTCGAAAATCATCACAACGCCCAGGATATTTTGATGCTGGAGCGGCTGCGGGCCGCCGACTGCGATGTTTTGTCCCTTCTGGCGGCCTGGGAGCTGCGGGAAAACGGATTTCCCTCTGTCTGGCGGCACATGATCGGCTCCGACATCGGGGACGTGGCCATGGCGTTTTCCACGGTTTTGGAAAGGAGCCTCTCCGGGTTTCCCATCCACACGGCGCTGCGGGCGGCCTTCGCCCAATGGCACCATGGGGCACAACGGGTGAATGCCTGCGATCATGAAACGCTGGATTATCTGGATTCCCTTCTGCGGGAGGACGAAACCCCCGGGGCGGTGCATTCGGAGAATCTGAGCCCCCTGAAAATCGAAAGCCTGTCCTGCCTGCCCGATAAAACCGCTTATCTGCAGGGACAGGGGCGCGAGATCCTGCTCGATCCGCTGTATGCGGGCCTGTATGACGAGGTGAACCAGTCGCATTTCGCGCAAGTGCTGCACGATATGGACGCCGTGTATGTACAGGGCATCCCTTTCCGGAGCGCAGCCCTGGCGCGGATGATGTTCCCCGGCGGTGAAACGGCGGACCTAGATCAGATCCACGAAGATGTGCGGTAGGGGCCGTTAACAAACCCTGCTCTGTCTGGTGTCTCTCAGCGTCTTTCTGCACGAATCCTTCTCCGGCGATTTTTCCCCTATAAGCCTTTCTTTTTATTCGGATTTCAGCATTCACAAGTTCGTTTGTCATTTTTTGGAGAGGGGGGTGGGGGCTCTGTGAGAAAGCAAAGACAGGACGCAGAGGGGCCGTGCTGGATTGATTGATTTTTGGGAGGCGGGTGCGGTCAAAGTCATAGCAAGAGTTTAGGTATATTTTCCTATAATGTCAAGAAAATTCCATCCCGCGATTTTTTGCCCGGAGACAATGGGCAACAAGATCATTCCTCCGCCAGAAGGGCCGCAATATCTATCCGCAGAGCCAAAGCGAGGCGGACCATGTGATCGAGAGGGATCTCCAAACGACCGGGAGATCCCTCCGCTCCGCCCTGCGGGCTCCGGTCGGGATGACAATGCGGGGCGCGGGAGGGCTATACTTCCCCCGCCCGATTTGCTACATCCCAAGGCATGAGCAAACAGAACAAAACCGCCATCACACCCACCCGCGCCGAAAATTTCCCCCTGTGGTATCAGGAGGTCATCAAGGCCGCCGAAATGGCCGAGAACGCCCCCGTGCGCGGCTGCATGATCATCAAGCCCTATGGCTATGCCGTATGGGAGAACATGCAGCGCATCTTCGACGGGATGATCAAGGATCTGGATGTGCAAAACGCGTATTTCCCCCTGCTCATCCCGCTGGAATTCATGAGCCGCGAAGCCGAGCATGTCGAGGGTTTCGCCAAGGAATGCGCGGTCGTCACGCATCACAGGCTGGAAGCCGGGCCGGACGGGAAGCTGATCCCCGCCGCCCCGCTGGAGGAGCCTTATGTGATCCGCCCGACCTCCGAGACGATCATCGGGGACGCGATGGCGCGGTGGGTCCAGTCTTACCGGGATCTGCCCCTGAAACTGAACCAGTGGTGCAACGTCATGCGGTGGGAAATGCGTCCGCGCCTGTTCCTGCGCACGTCGGAATTTCTCTGGCAGGAGGGGCACAACGCGTTCGAGGACAAGGACGGCGCCGTGGAAGACGCCTACAAGATGCTCGATTCCTACGCGGATTTCGCGGAAAATTCGCTGGCCCTGCCGGTGATCAAGGGCGAAAAAACAGCCGACGAGCGCTTTCCCGGGGCGGACACAACCCTGACGATCGAAGCCATGATGCAAGACGGCAAGGCCCTGCAGGCGGGCACGTCGCATTATCTGGGCCAGAATTTCGCAAAAAGCTGCGGCATCAAATTCCAGGCCCGCGACGGCGGGGAGCGGTTCGCCCACACGACGTCGTGGGGAATTTCCACCCGTCTGATCGGGGCGATGATCATGGCGCACGCGGATGATGACGGCATGATCATGCCCCCGCGCGTGGCCCCGCACCAGGTCGGGATCATCCCCATCATGCGGGACGATCAGGATGCGGACGCGCTCATGACCTATGTCTCGAAACTGGCCGCGGACCTGAAGGCCCAGGGAATCCGGGTTTTCATCGATTCCAGCGACAAGCGCACGCCCGACAAAATGTGGGCCATGGTCAAAAAAGGCGTTCCCATCCGCGTGGAAATCGGCGGGCGGGAGGTCCAGGACGGCACGCTGACCCATGTGCGCCGGGATCTGGGCCGCGATTCAAAAACGACCTGCACCGCCGCAGAATTCATCCAAGGGGCCGCCGCTATTCTTGATTCCATCCATGACGGGCTTCTGAACCGCGCGCGCGCGTTCCGGGACGGAAATATCCGGGATATCGCCTCCATCGCGGCCCTGGAATCCTTCTTCCGGGACGGCGGAACCGGCTTTGCGCGGATCGATACGGCTCTGGCAGGGGACGAGCGTTACGCCCCGCTCCTGAAAGAGCTGG
>JAIOYC010000018.1 GCA_021741325.1 Alphaproteobacteria bacterium | reverse complement strand
GGTCCAGCGCGGAGATTCGAATTTCACGAGACTCGGAAGTCAGGAGGAATTCGCATTGGCGAACCAAATGCCCAAACCCGTCGGAGACCACGGACGTGCCGGGCGGCGAGGGAGTGATATCCGAGAGGTCGACCAGCACATGCTGCCCCCTGCAAAATTCCGGTTCCATGAGACTTTCCCTGACCTGAAAAATCCTGATCTGGTCAGGCGGCGCCTGCGTCCGCTGGGCCATGAGGCCGGCAGGAAGTATCCATTCAGCTCGAGAGTCGCGTGAATCCGAAGAATTTTCCTCCATCTGGCTTGCCTGTGCCAAAGGTTGAAGAACGTAACGGCTTCCGGCACCGTCCGCTCCGCGCTCTCCATCCACGGGCAAGCCGAAGAACCGGCGCATCTGGGCATATTCCTGGGCTTTTATCTGGCGTGCGCCATTCAGAATTTTGCTGACGGCGGAGGGGCTGAGGGTCAAGGCTGTCGCCAGCCCCGCCTTCGTTTTGGAAGGGTTGAGCTTGAACTGTAAGTTAAGCCATTGGGAATCCATGGGGATTACTATCTCATGACTCCCCGGCACCCGTTATTTCTTTTTTGACAATTTTTATCGTTGTTTATTTCCAAAAAGGAAATTATACTCAACCTAAGGTTTAAGTTTATGGGGATCTTTCATGCCGGAATCATTCAAGCGCGTACCAAAAAACGCAAGGATCATCGGACAGAATCTGAAATATTTAAGAGAATCCAGAGGTCTTTCTCAACAGAAAATAGCGCGGGTGTTGGATATCTCCTACCAGCAGGTTCAAAAATACGAACAGGGCGTGAATCGCTTTCCGGTCGAGCATTTGTACAAGCTCAGAGAGTTTTATCAGATCCCTTATGAGATTTTTTTCAGAGATTTTCCGGAAATCTGGAATTCTTCCGCGCCGTCCGATCCGGATCTGCCGGGCCTGATGGGCGTGCTCGCCAAATTACAAACTCTCAAGGATCGCACCCTGAGAGGGAAAATTCAGCGGATCGTGGCGATTCTAGTCGCGGATGAGGGAGAAGCGGTGATGTAGCTTGACTATTTCTGAACGTCGATCACAAGGCGCGCGGTGTTCTTGGACAGTCCGGGCAGGAGATTTTGAGACAAGATTTTCGTCTCCCGGCGAAGCTGCATCACAAAAATGCGTCCGCGCCCGTTGTTATAGGGATCAACCTTATAGGATCCGAAAACGGAGTTTTTTCCAAATGCCCCCGTCGTCGCGGAAGATTGCCATCCGGCCTCCGGCAGTTCCACAACCAGGATTTTTTCCGCGTTGTCCAGATCGGCGGTGTAGGGGGTTTTGGCGCTGAGATCGAAAACCAGCCTCATACGGTCCGGATGCTCACCCGCACGCACGCCGGTTACAAAGGCGCTACCCGCTGTCGGGAGAACATTACCGGCAGCATCCCGATCTCCCTCCGCCCGAACCGCAAAGACAGGAGGAGAGGGGCTCCGGTTCTGGGCATCCAAGGCGAGAATGCGGAGATCTTTTTGCATGACGGAGAGCACAGTTTCCATCCGGGACATCCGGTCTTGCTCATTCAAGCTTCCCTCAAAATACGTATCCAGATTGAGGCCCAGCGCGCCAAGCGAGCCGCCGGGCCGCAGTTCAAGAGGG
The DNA here is from genome assembly GCA_021741325.1 of Alphaproteobacteria bacterium. Lineage (GTDB taxonomy): Bacteria > Pseudomonadota > Alphaproteobacteria > Micavibrionales > Micavibrionaceae > JAIOYC01. Next base: position 21,757 of record JAIOYC010000018.1, on the reverse strand, counting down.
GCAGAAGTCGCATGAACCGCTTCTTCGGCCTGCGTCAACGCAATGGGAGAATCATCCGCAGTGCCGCTCCAAGTCGGAAGCGTCAACCCGCACGCCGAGAGCGAAAGACACGCCGCGATCAGGGCGAGGATGTATTTTGGAGCTGCCATGCCAAAAGCCTATGGCGGGGGAAAGGACGCGTCAAGACCTCCGGGAGGGGTTTCCCGTGGTGATCCACGTTCTTCTGAAACGGTAAAGCACCGCGCCCGCCAGAAATCCGCCAATATGGGACTGCCATGCCAGCGCGCCGCCGCTCAGCAGTCCCGTGGCAAGCATAAAGACCGTCCAAAATCCCACCATCCCCCAGACATGCCGGGCGGGACGATGCGCGTTCAGGATCAGGATCATGGCCCCGAAAAGCCCGCTGATGGCCCCGGAAGCGCCGATGACCGGCACGGCGGCAAACGGGCTGATGACAAAATACGTCAGCGCCCCCGCCAGGCCGCACATGAAGAAAAACAGAGCCGTCATGCGGGCCCCATGCAGGCGCTCGAAGAAGACCCCGAAGGCCAGCCCCATGACACTGTTCATCGCCAGATGCATCCAGCTCCCGTGCAGGAACATATGCGTAAAGGGTCCCAGAAACGCATACCATGGCAGGCCATCCATCGCGCCCGTGAAATAGCCGGGCACAAAGCCGAACATATAAAGCATCTGAAGGCGTATCCCCGCATTCATAAATAGGAAGAGCACCAGATGCACCAGCACAAACGCCCCCAGCATGATGCGGGTGAAGGCGGGAATTTTTCCCGCGTTGAAAAAGGGGAGAGGTTTTACCTTGCCGTTACGCACAGGCGGGGGCGGAGGAAAGCGGATGATGTTTTCATCGTCCCGCGATTCATTCCGTTCCGACCCGGAGCCATTATATTTGCCATTCATGGCATCACTCTAGCGCACACGGATTGCGGAAGTCAGCATATGCTTTGAATTAAATTCAGGGAGAGGCTCCGTAGGGCTTGGCCGCGCGCAGGATCGCGCCGGGATATTTGTCGTGCCGGTCGATGATCTTGTCGATCGTCCCGCTCAGGAGAAGCTCCGTCGTCGCGTGGTCCAGCATCCGGCGGAATTCCTCCTGCCCGCGCATGACGGCGACGGTGTGGGGGAACACCCTGACCGGGACGGCGCTGACCTGGCGGAGCTGGCCCTGATTGTGGGTTTCGAAATCGCGGAACGTCATGGAATCGTAAATTGCGATATCGGCTTTCCCGGCTGCCAGGCTCATGAACAATTCGGCCGGGCTGGTCAGGAGGGGAAGCTCCAGCGGCGTGGAGAGCGGGAAGTCATGACGCCGGATGATGGAGGTCACCCCACCTTCCAGAACCACCAGCCTGTATTGCGGATCGTTCAGCGCAGAGAGATCGGCGTCGAAGCGGTGGTCGTCCTTGCGGGCGTACGGGTATAAGGGCAGATAATAGGCGGGGGTCACGTAATCGACGATCCGCGCGCGCTCCGCGATCTGCCAGCCGCCCGCGCACATGGCGTCGATGCGCCCGTTTTCAAGCGCGACCGGGTATTCGCCCAGCGGGATCTCCTCCGTCCATTCGATTTTCAGGTTCAGGGCTTTCCCGACCTCGTTCATGTATTCGTACAAGATGCCCTTGAATTCGCCGGTGGAGGGATCTTTCAGAAGGTCCGGATACCACGAAAAATACCCGCAGCGGATCGTGCCGCTGTCCATCACGCGGTCGTACACCGAGCCGTCCGCCGCCGCGAAGGCCGGGGCAAGGGAGAGAAAGAAGAACGCGGATAGAAGGAATATGGATCTCATGTGTCGGCCTCCTGGAATTTGTAAATGCCTGCCCCGCCTTCTTACACCGTAACGGCCCCCCTTGTCATGACCCGAGTTCAGGGGCAAGACCACGCTTCAGAAAAAGGATGGAAATACCGGGTTTCCTCTGGTATCAAAATAACTTATGTCCGTCATTGATATTCTCATCGCCTATTACCCGGCCTTTCTGAAGGGGCTCTGGGTGACGCTGGAGCTGTGCGCGATCATCTGGGGAGCCGGGATTGTCCTGGGCGGAGCGCTGGGGCTGGCGGGCGCGCATTTCCGTTGCGCGGTGGGCATTCCCTCGCGCGCGGTGTCCTTCCTGCTCTCGGGAATTCCGATCCTGGTATTTCTCTTCTGGCTGCACTACCCGGCGCAGGCGATGTTCAATCTGGTGATCGATCCGTTTTACACCGCCGCGCTGACGCTTTCGATCGTCAATCTTTTCGCGGTGGCGGATCTCACGCGCGGGGTTTTGCAGGATTTTCCCCGCCAGTATCTGACCGCTGCGCAGGTGACGGGTCTGAGCCGCCGCCAGACCATTTTTAACATTCAGTTACCCCTGATCCTGCGGCAGGTGATCCCGACGCTGATGCTGCTCCAGGTCTCGATGCTGCACACGACGCTGTTCGCCAGCCTGATTTCCGTGGAGGAGATTTTCCGCGTTGCGCAGCGCATTAACGCGCAGATCTACCGCCCGGTGGAGATTTACACCGCGCTGGGACTGTTCTTCCTGCTGGTGTGTCTGCCGATCAACGGCGTGGCGTTCTGGCTGAAACGAAGGTTCACCCGCAATCTGTCCGAACATTGAGAGGAAGTTTACCATGAAGAAAATTCTTTTTGTCTTGATGCTGATCACGGCCTCGCCCGCCTTCGCGGCGGGGGTCTATGACCGCGTGATGGACAGCGGAACGATCCGCTGCGGGTATATCCCCTATCCGCCCGCGATGATCGTTGATCCCAACACGGGCGAAAAATCTGGAATTTTCTACGATGTCATGAACGAGATCGGCAAGCGCCTCTCCCTGAAAGTGGAATGGGTGCAGGAAAGCGGATGGGGCACGTTCATCAATGATTTGAAATCGGATCGCTTCGACCTGATGTGCTCGGCCATCTGGACCAACTCCGCGCGCGCGCGGGAGGCGGACCACACGGAGCCGCTCTATTACAGCGCGATTACGGGCTGGGTGAAGGCAGGGGATTCGCGCTTTGATTCCGGATTGAAGATGCTGAACGACCCGCAATATTCCATCGCGACCATCGACGGAGAAACAGCGGCCACCATCGCCAAGACGGATTTCCCCCAAGCCACTCTGGTATCGCTGCCAGAGTTGTCCGCCGTGTCGGACATGGCGCTGAGCGTGTCCACGGGCAAGGCGGACATCACCTTTCTGGAGAATTACATCGCGCAAGGCTTCCTGAAAACCAACCCGGGAACGATCAAGCAGGCCGGAGAAGTTCTGCGCCTGTACGGCAACGCGATATATATGAAGAAAGGCGAGCATGATTTGCGCCTGATGATCGACGATGTGATAGGGGAAATTTTAAATTCCGGTTTCCTGCCGGAACTGTTTGAGAAGTACGAGGTGCCCGAACATTCCTATCTCATACCCGCCAAACCGTATGAGACTGCGCCGTGAAAAAAATACTTCTTATCCTTTTTCTAAGCATCCTCCCCCTCTCCCCCGCTTTCGCGGGGAAAGTCTACGATCGCGTGATGGAAAGCGGCACCATCCGCTGCGGCTATGCCATGTGGACGCCGATTTTATACGCGGAGCCAAACACGGGGGAGTTGAAAGGGATTTTCCACGATCTGATGGAAGAGGCCGGAAAGCGGCTTGGCCTGAAGATCGAATGGGCTGAGGAAACGGGGTGGGGTACGCTGGTCGAGGGCATGGCGACCGACCGCTACGACATGCTCTGCACGGGGTTGTACCACAGCACGGGCCGCGCGAAGATCATCGGGTTCGGGCTGCCGGTGTTTTACTCTCCTCTTCATGTCGCGGCAAAGAAAGAGGACATGCGTTTCGACAGGGACGTGACCGCGCTGAACAATCCGGCCTTTAAAATCGTGGTGCTGGAGGGTGAAATTTCCAGCATCGCCGCTCGCCAGATCTTCCCCAAGGCGGAAACCGCCGCCATGCCGCAAATGCAGGATTACGCGCTGATCCTGAAAGAAATCGAGACCGGCAAAGGCGACGCGACGCTGGTGGAGGTCGAGACATTTAAAAACTACGATGCCGCCAATCCAGACAAGCTCAAGCTTGTCGGCGGACCGGTCAGCATCTTCCCGACCAGTGTGGGGCTGCCGCGGGATGATATGGCCTTTGGCAACATGATCAACACGGCCATCGAGGAGCTGACCAACGACGGCACGATCGACCGTATCCTGAAAAAGCACGAGAAATACCCGGAGGCGTTTTTGCGCGTGGCCAAACCTTACGATGCGCCGGAGCGATCGGGTAAGAAAGATTAGTGGAGAAGGCATGGAAAATCCGTGTTTCCGGTATATATTCTTTTTAGAGAACCTCTTTCAGTTGAAGGGCTGAGCTTATGGATCCCATCCTCATCACCGAGCGCGCGGTTGCGCAGATCCAGAACCTTCTGGCGGGCGCGCCCGAGGGCACGCAGGGCCTGCGCCTGAATGTCCGCCCCACGGGCTGTTCAGGCAACAGCTATAAAATGGAATTCATCGGGCCGCGTGAAAGCCTGGACAGCGACGACAAATTCGCCCAGGGCGGGGCGGCACTGTTCATTCCGAAGATCCATAGCTGGATGCTGTTCGGGATGCAGGTCGATTATGTGACTGACGATCTGGGCAATGCGAAGTTCGATTTCAGCAACCCCAATGAGAGCGGCCGCTGCGGCTGCGGTGAGTCGTTCCATGTGGATGCGGAAGGACTGAAGGCGCTGCAAAAGGAAAATCTATAGAGGCTGTTCAAGTAATAACTCCTGAAGATGCTGAACCTGTGGGCATGGTTTGTTGTTTCTCCAGTTTCTATGCCTTCTTTCCACTTTTCTCATTTCATCCAACTCTTTCACAATCCAGGCCCGCGAACCCGGATTATGTTCCGAAGGGAAATGCTCATAGTATGAGCCCCTCTCTTTTTCAGGCAAAAGATCCAGAGATTTTCTAAGCGCTTCAGCAGTTTCAGAGGGTTTTTTCTGGTTCAGGATATATGTGTTGAAAGCCGAACCCGCAATCTCGCCCCATTCCCGGCGTGCAGGGCTTTCAGTCTCTTCCAGGATGCTCCGGGCCGGTTCAAGCCGGATAAGACCGCGCACAACCACGCTTGGACTCATTTTTAAAAGATCTTTGGGGTTTTGAAGTATCCGCTTCAGGTTTTTCAGCTCTTGATCTTCTTCCGCCTGACGATAAATTTTGCGGGCTTTTTCAAAAAATTCCTTCATGCCGTAACAATACACAAAAAATATGCTCTATGTCAATAAATTCAGGGGGCGTACGCGAGCAAAAAAACTTTGGTGTCGCCGTAAATCCGTTCATCCAGAACGGTGAAGGGGGGAAGAAACGCATCCGCCGTGAAGGCTTTTTCGGTCTCCGCGACTATGTACGCGTCCTGGGCCAGCCACGAACCACGATGCAGGAGATCCCTCGCCGGAGGCGCAAGCCCCTTCCCGTAGGGGGGATCCAGAAAGACCAGCGTGGCGGGAAAGCGGCCGTCAGGGCGGAGAGGAAGTTTCGTGGCGTCCTTGAGCAGGAAATCAACGCCCGTGGCCCCCAACGCCTGTACGTTCTGGCGCGCGAGGTCCAGCGGCTCCCGGTTTTTGTCGATGAACAGGCAGGACGCCGCCCCGCGCGAGAGTGCCTCCAACCCCAGCGCGCCGGTGCCGGAGAAGACATCCAGGACAACGGCTTCCGCTATCAGCCCCCGGCTTTGCAGCATGTTGAAGAGGGCGCCGCGCACCTTGTCGCTGGTGGGGCGTATGTCCTGATTTTTCGGCGCCAGGAGCCTGCGCCCGCCGTACTTGCCCGAAACGATTCTCACGATCCCCTGCTTTCCTTCACAATGTTGATCTCCTCTTGCGTTGGGAAGACCGGGTGTGGTACCCGCAGAGCCATGCTTACCTATCCCCGCTTTAATTTCAAGATCACGCACCGCGATCCCGGATCGCGGGCACGGCTGGGAACGCTGGTCACACCGCACGGGACGATCGAAACCCCCAATTATATTTTTTGCGGGACAAAAGCAGCCATCAAGGGGCTTTCCCCCGCACAGATGCGCGAAGCCCGCACGGATATTGTTTTGTCCAACACCTATCATTTAATGCTTCAGCCGGGGGCGGATCTGGTCGAGCGAATGGGAGGGCTTCATAAATTTATGGGCTGGGACGGACCTCTCCTGACGGATAGCGGGGGCTTTCAGGTTTTTTCGATGGGGCACGGACAAGTGGCCAACGAGGTAAAGGGGCGCAACAAGTCCCATGAAAACAAGAGCCTTCTGGAAATATCCGAGGAGGGGGCGGTGTTCCGGGCCTATACGGACAATCGTAAAATTCTTCTCACGCCGGAAAATTCGATGGAGATCCAGCGCAAGCTGGGGGCGGATCTCTTGATGCAGTTCGATGAGTGTACGCCTTATCACGCGACCTATGATTACACCGCCCGGTCCATGGAGATGAGCATACGGTGGGGTGATCGCTGCCTGGCTGAGTTTGAACGCCACGACAACGGCGCACAGGGCGTTTACGGGATCGTGCAGGGAGGCGTACATGCTGATCTGCGCGCCGTCAGCGCCACATACACGGCGGACCGGCCTTTTTTCGGAACAGCGATCGGCGGATGCCTGGGAGGAACCGACGAGGAGATGCGCGGGGTGGTAGAGCACAGTGTTCCGCATATCCATCCCGACCGACCGGTTCATTTTCTGGGCATAGGAAGAATCCGGGATGTGTTCACCTTTGTAAGGCTGGGAATCGACACGTTTGACTGCGTGATTCCGACACGGCTGGCCCGTCACGGCACAGCATTCCTCAAGGGCGCGCCCGGCGAGACCATCAACCTGAAAAATGCCTGCTACCGGAATGATCCCGATCCGCTGGATCCGGAAAACCTTATTCCGGCGTCCGCCGGTTTTTCAAAAGCGTATATTCATCACCTCCTGAAGGCCGGGGAAATCCTGGGGCCCCAGATCCTGGCCCAGCATAATGTGGCCACCATCAACCGCCTGATGCGGGAGATTCGCACGGCGATCAGGGCCGGTACGCTGGCGGACTTGGAGCGGGAATGGCTTGGCTCCGGCGTTTAAGCGGATTTTAACCAAATTGTCGGCATTATGATGTATCGTCAATGAAGGCGACCCTTTATTTTGCGACATCTGAATATGCATTATTCTCGCCGTTTACAGACCGTTCTTTCCCCCGGCCCGACTTCGGACGAAGGCTGACAAAGATGAACGACGACAAAGATTTTCATAGAATATTGTTCGAGCGCATGGCCGTTCCGCGTTTTATTGTGAAGCGGAACAAGGACTCCGGCTTTGCGGTGACGGGGGTCAACGATCTGGCGCTGCGGTATTTCGACCTTCCCAAGGAGCAGGTGGTCGGGCGGACCCTGTCGGAATTCATGATCCCGGAAAAGGCGGCCCATTTCGGACAGTGCTTCGAGGTGTGCTTTAAAAAACGCCAGTCCGTCTCGGTGCAAGCCCTTCCCGGCGTTCCCTCACCGGTGAAAGTGTATGGATTTTACATCAGTCCGATCAAGGGAGAAGAGGGAGAGATCGAATTCCTGGACATCATCGGCCAGCCCGACGTGACGGACCAATCCATCCTGCAGCGGGAGCGCGACGACGCGATTTCCCTTGTGACCTCGATTTTCGAAGTCAGTGAAGTTCCTATCACAGTGACGGATCACAACGGAAGAATCATACGGGTGAATGAAAGCTTCGTGCGGATTTTCGGCTGGGACCGGGCGGAACTGCTGAACGCCGAGATCACCGGACTTGTCACGCCGGACGAGCGGGAAGAGATGCAAAGACGCCACGAGGAGTTCATCCGCACCGGGCTTCACAGTTCGGGCGAGCTTAAACTGATCCGGAAAAACGGCAGCATCGCGAACGTGCTGTTCACGACCGCGACGCTGGAGCTCAGCCAGAGACGGCGTTTTCAGGTCAGCACCTTCATCGACATCACGCTGCGGAAACAGATGGAGGAATCCCTGCGCTTCGCCAAAGACCAGGCTGATGCCGCCAATCGCGCCAAATCGGCCTTTCTCGCAAATATGAGTCATGAGCTGCGCACACCGCTTAACGCGATCATCGGCTTTTCAGAAATGATGGCCAAGGAGACGTTCGGGCCGTTGGGCCACGGAAAGTACAAGGAATATATGAGCGACGTCCTGAGCAGCGCGGCGCATCTTTTGGAAATTATTAATGAGGTCCTCGATATGTCCAAGATCGAGGCCGGACGGATTGAGCTGGACGAAACGAAGGTCGACGTCAAAGAGCTCCTGGAGACCGTCACCCGCATGATGGCAGCGCGCGCAATCGGCACCAGCCTTCAGTTTGAAACCATCATTCGGGAAGGTCTTCCGGATTTGTACGCGGACCCGCGGCTGGTGCGCCAATTGCTGATCAATCTTTTTACAAACGCCGTTAAATTTTCACATGCCGGGGGCCGGATCACGGTGACCGCCGATCTTTTGCCTGATGGCCGGATGCAGATCATGATCTCGGATGAGGGTATCGGCATCCCGCGCGAAAAAATTCAGCAGGCGATGGAGCCATTCGGACAGGTTTCCGACCGTCACGACCGCACAAACCAGCAGGGTACGGGCCTGGGCCTGCCGCTCGCCAAGGCGATGGTGGAGCTTCACGGCGGACTTCTAAGCATCGAGTCGGAGGAAGGCCAGGGCACGAAAGTCTTCATCACCTTCCCCGTTACCCGCATTCTGGCGCGGTCAAAGAAACTTGCGTCGCGGGAGTCCCTATCGTAGTATCTTACTGAAATGAAATGGGGAGACGTCATCAATGTCTAATCTGGAGGAGCTCTGCGCACAGGCGGGCCTGAAAATGACAGGACAGCGCCGTACGATTCTGAAGGTGCTCGGAGAATCGGCAGATCACCCTTCTGTCGAGGATGTATATGCCCGCACAAAGAGCATGGATCCTTCCATCAGCATCGCCACCGTCTACCGCACCCTGTCACTTCTGGACGAGCTGGATCTGGTGATCCGGCATGAATTTCAGGAAGGTTATTCCCGCTATGAACTTAACTGGGATCATCACCATCACCTGATAGATTTGGAAACCGGAAAGGTGATTGAGTTTCAAAACGATGAGCTGGAAAAGCTCAAGGAAAAAATCGCGCGTGATCTGGGTTACGAACTGGTCGATCACCGGCTGGAGCTTTACGGCCGCAAGCTGAAATAGGCGGACCTCACAGGCCATGACCAGCCGCTCCCATATTCAGCCCGTTCAAACCCCAGCGCAAATTCCCGCACAAGGAAGTGCTTCTCTCGCTGGGAACACTTCGCGCTCAAAAGGACGCACATTGAAAATTTTTCTCAAATCCCTGTTCAAAGATATAGGGAATTTTAGCCATGCCTCCGCCTCCGATGCAGGGTTCATGTCCGAGCTTGACGCCGCGACAAGGATGCGCCCCGCGCGCGCCGCGACCCTGTTGCTGTTTTCGATTATCGGATTGATCCTGTTTGGCCTGGTCTGGGCTGGCCTTTCGCAGATAGAGGAAATCACGCGCGGGCAGGGACAGGTTGTCCCCTCTCAGGACATTCAGGTCGTCCAATCGCTGGAGGGCGGGATCCTCTCTGAGCTTCTCGTGCAGGATGGAGAGAAAGTAAGCAAGAACCAAATCCTGATGCGCCTGAGCAATGTCCAGTTTTCCTCGGAAGAGCGCGGAACCGAGGCCCGTTTTCTAGGCCTGGAAGCCAAGAAGGCCCGGCTGGAAGCCGAGGCCGAAGGAAAAGATTTCATCGTCCCGGAGACGGTCAGGGAGAAAGCCCCGCAAGTCGGAGAAAACGAGCTGGCGCTTTATGCCTCGCGGCAAAAAGAGCTGACGAACGCCTATGACATTCTCGACAACCGGATCAGTCAGGCCCGTGCAGAAGCAGCCGAGACGCAGGCCCAGATCGCCCGGCTGACCGAAAGCCGGGGGCATCTGAAGGAAGAGCTGGCCATTACCCGGCAGATGGTCGCGAAGCAGGCCGTCCCAAAGCTGGAACAGATCCGCCTGGAACGGGAGCTGGGCGACATCAACGGCCAGATCAACGCTAACACTGAAAAGAAAAAAGGTCTGGAGGCCGAACTCCAGGTTTCGCTGAACGAGCGAAAAGCTCAGGAGAACAAATTCCGCTCGCAGGCGCTGGGGGATCTGAGCGATGTCAAAACCGAAATGACCGCGCTGCAGGAAAACCTGAAAACCATCGGAGACCGGGTGGATCGCACGGATGTGCGATCGCCGGTGGACGGGATCGTGAACAAAATCGCCCTGAAAACCATCGGCGGGGTGATCGAGCCCGCAATGCGGCTGGTCGAGATCGTGCCGCTGGATGACGAGCTTAAAATCGTTGCCCGTGTTTCCCCGCGCGAGATCGCCTTCATTCGGCCAGGACAGGACGTTAAAGTGAAGATCACCGCCTATGATGCGCAAAAATACGGAAGCCTTCATGGGAAGTTGGTGCGTATCGGCGCCAACAGTGTCACGGACAAGGAGGGTAACGTTACCTTCGAGATCGAAGTTCGTACGGACAAGAACTACATGGGCAATACGGAGAACCCCTTGCCGATTACGCCCGGCATGGTGGCCGAAGTCGAGATTATCACGGGAAAACGCTCGATTCTGGACTACCTTCTCAAGCCCGTTTTGCGGGCGCGGGACCGGGCGCTGACGGAGCGGTAAGCTTTCAAACACTTCCCCTTCCTCTTCGGAAAAACATGAATTTTGATTTAGACTGGAAAAGCCGATTGGGGCGCACCCCGGCCCGTGGTAAAATCCGGCAATGATCGAGCGTTTCCTTACCAATCGCTGGCTTCAGACCGCCCTCCTGCTCGCGCTTCTGTGCGCTTCGGTTGCGTTCAGCTTTTCCCATGCCCGCTGGAGAGAGCAAATCCGGAATTTTACCTTCGACAATTACAACATCCTCAAGCCCCGGCAATCCTCGGACTCTATCGTTATCGTGGATATCGACGAAGCCTCCCTGAAAGAGCGCGGACAAATGCCCTGGCCCCGCTCTGTCATGGCAGAGCTGGTCCGGACCCTGGATGGCATGGGAGCAAAACTTATCGTATTCGACATGGTTTTTCCCGAACCTGACCGGAGCTCTCCGGCCACGATCGCGGATGAATTCGCAGATATGCCTGGCTTCGCGGCGGTGAACGATATGCTACGCGGCCTTCCCGATCACGATGCCGTGTTCGGGGAGGAAATCAAAGATGCCGGAAATGTCATCACGGGCTTTTCCTTCACCAATGAAGAGACCGGAGCCGTGCCCGCCCAAAAAGGAATTTTCAGGGGTAAGGGGGTAGAAAAATTCGTGCCCACCCTAAACGGCGTCACGGCCAATCTGAAATCCATCGGACAACATGCCGCCGGAAACGGCAGTTTTTTTGTGTCCACGGATACGGACGGCATTATCCGGCGGGTTCCCATGCTGGTGGCGTACCGGAAGCCGGGAAGTTCGATCACCGGTGTCTACCCATCCCTGGCGCTGGAATCCATACGGGTTTTAGAAGGGGAGCGCGGTGGATCAGTCATTCTCGGAGATCCGGCCTATGCGCGGCTGGACCCCGCGCGTTTTGGAATCGCGGGCATTGAGATCGGACAGGCACACCATTTTATACCCACGAACGCGCGGGGGGAATTTCCCGTTTATTTCGCCCGCTCAAACCCGGACTGGTATATCTCCGCCCATAAAATTCTGGATGGCGCGATTCCCCCCGAACGCATCCGCGACCGGATCGTTCTGGTCGGCACCAGCGCGGTCGGATTGAAGGATATACGCTCCACGCCGCTGGATACATTCATCCCCGGCGTGGAAGTCCATCTCAACATCATAGATCAAATTCTACAGGGACAATTCCTGCGGCGATCTATCGAAGCCGAAGGGCTGGAGGCTGTCTCCATCTTCATCGCGGGTATGTTTATCATTATCCTTTCGCCTTTTATCGGCGCGGGGTTTCAGATCCTGGCCCTTGCCATCGCTCTCACCGCCGCCTTGTACGGCGGATGGTATGCGTTCGCCACACAGGGAATGCTGATCGATATCACCTATCCGATCCTTTCCCTGCTCGCAACCTTTATGCTTTCCACGGTTTTAACTTACTGGCGCACGGAGAAAGAAAGGCGGCAGGTCCGCACCGCCTTCGGCTTGTATATTTCCCCCACGTTCATGAAAGAGCTGACGGAGGATCCTGAGAAGCTGCGTCTGGGCGGGGAGATCCGGGATCTCACAATCATGTTCACGGATATCCGGAATTTCACGACCATATCGGAAGGAATGAGTCCCGAGGCCCTGATCCAGCTGATCAATGACTTCCTGACGCCGATGTCGGATCTGGTCATGGAGAATAGGGGCACGATCGATAAATATAACGGGGACGCCATGATGGCCTTTTGGAATGCGCCGCTGGACGATGTGGAGCATGCCCGCCATGCCTGCCTGGCGGCTTTGGGTATGCAGAACGCTCTTACACCAATCAATGAAAACCTCGAAAAGAAAGCTCTGGAAGCCGGAAAGACGCCCATACCGTTGCGCGCGGGTATCGGCATTAACACGGGACCGTGCGCGGTCGGAAACATGGGAAGCCGCCAGCGCTTTGCCTATTCGGCGCTGGGCGATGCGGTCAATGTGGCTTCACGGCTGGAGGGGCAAACGAAATTCTATGGCGTGTCCATCCTGATCGGGGAAAGCACGAAAGATCACGTGCCGGATCTGGCAACGCTTGAGGTTGATCTCGTGCGCGTGAAAGGGCGGGCGCAGCCTGTGCGGCTTTTTGCCCTTCTGGGGGATTCGGCCATGGCGCAAATGGACTCCTTTATCCGCTGGAAAACTGCGCATGAGCGGATGATTGTTTCCTATAGAAGCCGGGATTTCGACGGCACACTGACGCAAATCGACGAATTGGCAGGCCTGGTTCCGGATTCCATGAGGCAGATCTATGATCTCTATCAGGCGCGCGCGTGGGAATTCAAGAGCGCACCCCCGCCTCCGGAATGGGACGGCATATATGACGCGCTTACGAAATAGGTCCGGAACCTCCTAGACCCGGTTTACCTTGCCATCTTTGTGAATGCTGCAAGACATCATCAGCCCAAATCCCGCCAGCACCGTCAGCATTACGGTCCCCCCATACGAAATGAGAGGAAGGGGTATGCCCACCACGGGCATAAGTCCCATGACCATGCCTATATTGGTCAGGACATAAAGAGAGAAATTGACGCTCAGGCCCAGGGCCAGATAGCGACCGAAATTATGACGGCAGCGCATACTGATCCACAGGCCGTAAAGAAAAATGAGGCCGAAAAGAGCCATGAGAAAGAGTCCGCCGGAAAGACCCCATTCCTCAGCCCAGAGCGTGAATATAAAATCAGTCTGTTTTTCAGGCAGGAAATTCAGATGACTTTGGGATCCTTCCAGAAACCCTTTGCCTTCTATGCCGCCGGAACCGAGCGCAATTTTAGACTGTGTGATGTGGTAGCCGCTCCCCAGGGGATCAGATTCCGGATCAAGAAAAATAAGGACTCTCTTCTTCTGATATTCCCTCAGGAAATGCCAGACGATGGGAATCGAGGCCACAGTTGCGCCGATTCCGCCGACGAACAGCCGCACCGGAGCTCCGGCCATAAAGAACAGGGCCGATCCCGCCAGCGCGATCATGAGCGATGTGCCCAAATCGGGCTGGATAAGAACAAGGGCCATCGGAATCAGGATGAGAAGCGCGGGAATAAAAAGAAAACGGGGATTTTTCATGTCCTCGGGAGCGGCCGCATGAAAATAGCGGGCCAGAACAAGAACAACCGCGATCTTCATAACCTCGGAGGGCTGCAAGTTTATGAACCCCAGATTGATCCAACGCTGGGCGCCCATCCCGATATGCCCCTTCACCTCCACGATCACGAGCAGGAGAAGCGTGACAGCATATAAAGGGGCCGCGGCCCGGTACCAAATCCGTATATCGACCAGAGCAACGGCCAGCATCATCACAAAGCCCATGCCGAAGCGCATCATTTGCTGGGACGCCCAGGGATCGAAATTTCCACCGCCAGCCGAATAAAGCGCCGTAAATCCCACGCAGGCCACCATGCACACGAGAACAATCAAGCCCCAGTTCAGCGCCGCGATTTTTTCCGTCAAGCGATAGTCGTGCTTTATATGAATTTCATCCGTCATGATTTATCCTGGATATTTCAAACGTGCGGGATCGCGGCGCTGCGTTTCGAGCAACAGGTCGCGGGCCAAAGGCGCCGCGCTGGAAGAACCGCCTATGCCATGCTCTACCACCACGCAGCACGCATAGCGCGGGCGATCCAGCGGAGCGTACCCCACAAACAGTGCATGATGGCGCTGCGCCCAGGGAAGCTCTTCATTTTTAATGCCCGCACTGCGCTGCGCCTTTGTAATTCTTTGAACCTGCGCGGTTCCCGTTTTTCCGCCCATGGCCATGGAAGATTCCTTGATCCGGGAGGCATAGGCCGTTCCCCGTTCATCGTTGACCACCCTTTGCATCCCTTCCCCGATGATATCGGCATAGGCTTTGTCTATCTCGAATTTTGGCCAGACGGGAACAGGATTTTCATTTTTCCCCGCGGCCTTTATAATCCATGGCTTCACGGCGCGACCGCCATTAACCAGACGGGAAACCATGACAGCCAGCTGCATGGGCGTGGCCTGCAGATATCCCTGCCCGATCCCCGCGACAATAGTTTCTCCCGGCGTCCAGCTCTGTCCGTAATAGCCCGTCTTCCAGTTCTGATCCGGGATCAACCCTTCGCGCTCCTCGGATAGAATAAATCCATATTTTTGTCCAAGGCCCAGCTTCCTTGCGGTTTGCGCTATCTTTTCAATTCCGATCTCCTTGGCCAAATCATAGAAATACACATCGCAAGATCCTTCGAGCGCCTCCACCACATTGACGGATCCATGGCCCCCCTTTTTCCAGCAGTGAAATTTATCTTTCCCGTATTTGTAGTGGCCGGGACAGTAAACCCGCCTGTGTATGTCTATGGCTCCGGATTCCAGGCCGGCCAAAGACGTCACCATCTTGAATGTCGAAGCGGGAGGGTATTGTCCTGACAACGCCTTGTTGGTGAGAGGATAGCCTGGATCAGCCAGGAGTTCTTCCCACATCTCGGCCGAAAGTCCCTGAGAAAAGATATGGGGATCAAAGGAGGGATGCGAGACCATTGAGTACAAAGCGCCCGTATGAATATCCATGATAACCGCGGAGGCACTGCGCTCCTCGGCGATCCGCTGCTGCGCGAAACGCTGAAGCTCCGCATCGATGGTAAGTTCCACGCGTCCGCCCGCAGAAGGATCATTGCGCTGAAGCTCACGGATTTCGCGGCCAATGACATTGACTTCCACTTCCGATGTACCCGAATGCCCACGCAAGATTTCCTCCATGGCCTTTTCAATTCCGGTTTTGCCGATCTTAAAGCCGGGAAGAGACAATAAGGGGTCGGCTCCCGTCTCGGTCTTGGCGGGCAGACCCACATACCCGATCAGATGGGCGGTTCCTTCCCGGAAAGGATAGTTGCGGGTCTCACCGATATCGATTGACACGCCCGGCAGATCGGGCAGGTTCACTTCCACGCGCGCGACATCTTCCCAACTCAGATTGTCCCGGATTTCGATGGGCATGAATTTAGCGGCTTTTTTAGCCTGCTTCAGGGCCGATTCCACCGCGCGGTCATCAATTTCAACGAGCCTTCGGAGATCTTCCAAAAGACGAGGAAGATTTTCCGTTTGTTCGGGAATGATCAAGAGGCGAAAATTCCGGCTGTTGATGGCCAGCGGAACCCCGAAACGGTCAACAATTTCGCCCCGGGAAGGGGGCAAAATCTTAAGGTTGATACGATTCTGATCGGATAACGTCTGGTAACGCTGACCCTGGGCAAGCTGGAGCCAAGCGAGTCGGGCACCGAGCACCGAAAGGAAAGCCCCTTGGAGGCCACCGATAACGAAAGCGCGGCGGGTGAAGGTTCGGGACGTTTTTGTTTTCTTGTTCATGCAGGCCACGCCCTATTTTAAACTTTAGGCCGGGAATGCCCCGAACCAGAGGGCAGGAGCCTGTGCGTAAGATGCAACAGAATACACAGAAGCGGAAACAACGTCACGCCCGCTATCCACTGAATGCCCACCAAGGACAGAGGGGGGAAATGCGAACGTCCAATCCCGAAAATAAATATCTGGAATATCAGCGCCCCGCCGTGAACGACCATAAATCCAAGCCAGACTATAAAAAAAGACTGGGCGGTCAAAAAGCGGCGCTGGCTGGTGGCCAGCCAGTGAACAACCGTAAAGATCAGCGCGTTCAGCCCAAGGGGAAAACCACCCAGAAGATCCATCAGAAGGCCGAGTATGAACGCGCCACCCACCGGGACAAGTGTAGGCCTGTACACCGCCCAATAATACAAAGCGGTCAAAACAAGGGGAAGCTTGACATTCCCTGAAAAGGGAGAGGGCAAAGCCGTGACATTCAGGATAAGAAGCAGAAGAATAAATCCGTATACAAGGATTTTGCGTCCCAGAGAACGGACGGATTCGAGAAATTGGGAATTGCTATCCATGTCCAGCCCAAATCCGGGCCCTTAGCCCCCGGCGGCGCGCAGCAAATTCGGATCATCAGGCCGGTCTATGATCCGCACATGAAGAAGATTGGAGATTTCGGCAAAAAGCACAACCCGCATGTCCCCCGCTTTGTCCGTGACGACTTTCCCCACCGGCACGCCATAGGGGAAGATCCCTCCCTGGCCCGAAGTGATCAGACGGGTTCCATTCTCCACCCGCGTGTCGGATGGCAGATGAAGAAGCTCGGCGGTGTCACTATTGTTTCCCGCCAGAATAGCATGCTGCAGACTGTTTTCGAGAAGAACCGGAACACGGGAGTTCACATCCGTGAGCAAAAGAACGCGGGAGATTTTTTGTCCTGCCTCGACAACCCGGCCCACCAGACCATCTCCCGCAAGGACGGCCTGTCCTTTTTTTACCCCGTTCCCGGTGCCTGCGGACACCGTCACGCTACGCATGAAAGCGCCGTTAGAATCGCTCAGGATGCGGGCCGTGATATAGCGGTTTTGCGGATCCGGCGTTACGTTCAGCAGATCGCGCAGGGACTTGTTTTCGGCATCCAGAACCATGGCGGTCTGATACCATTCCCGAAGGCGCGCGTTTTCTTCCATAAGGCGGGCATTTTGAGCCTGAAGATCTGTAAGGCCTGAAAGATTGCGGAGAAAAGCGGCGGTATCTTGTATGGGCTCATTGATCGTGGTCAGGGCTGGAGAAAAAACATCCGACGCCATGGCGCGAACGGCCCCAGCCGTTTCGGGCCGGATTGCTGAAAATACCATCAGAACAAGCGCGGTGAATACAAAGATGAGTGTCCCGCCCTGGGCCAGAGCCCACGGCAGAGGAGAAAATCCGGCAATCGTTTCAGAAAACGATCTTTTCAAAAACAGCCCATCCCTGTCTTATCAATTATTCCGGGTCTTGGCCCGGGCGCGCCGGAAGAGTTCCAGCCACAGCCTAATGCTAGACCAAAATAATCTCGAAAACAAACGGGAAAGAAAAAAAGCCGGCGCTTAACGCGTCCGGCCTTGAAAGTTTTGTCTGGGGATTCATCGAAAACGACACAAAACTCAAGGTTGAAAAACGTTGCCGTCCTGTTCCTGTGAATAATGAGTGCGATTTCATGCATGATTTTGCACATTTTCAGGGGGGCGTCAAGAAAAAATCATTATTTTCTTATAAAAATGATTTTTTTATTCAAAAATATTTTTGACATATAAAAAAATTTAGTGGACAATTTGCTGCAACGCCTATATATCTGGACCATCAATTTCACCAAAAAGAAAGAAGTACATCATCATGTTAACGATTGAACAGATTCGCGCGGCGCGCGCACTCCTAGACTGGAGCCAGTCCGATCTGGCTGATCAAGCCGGACTCTCCCAGACGGGAATCGCCCGCATTGAGAACGGCAGCAACCAGCCGAACTCCAAAACCCTCAAGAAGATAGAAGCCGCCTTTGAAGATGCCAGCATTGAATTCCTCGGCACGACGGGCGTGATGAAGAAAACCGGAGAGATCAAAACTTATCATGGCGAAGAAGGGTTCCGATTCTTTCTCGACGACGTATACAAAACCGTCGTGAAATACGGCACAAAGGAACAGCCGGTGGAGGTCTTTCTTTCCAACGTGGTTCATGACAACTGGGTCAAGTGGATGGGCGCGGAAAAATGGAACGCCCACGCAGAACGGATGAAAGAAAAGAAGGACGTGATGGATGTCCGGATTATTGTGGAGGAGGGAGACTGGCACTTCCCGGCGCAAGCGTACTCCAAGTATAAATGGTTTCCCAAAAAACTCTTTAGCGATCAGTCGCTTTACTCCTATCACAACAAGCTGGCTTTTCTGAATTTCTCTGATGACGAAGTGCGCATCATGATCATGCACCAGCCCGAATTCGCCAACGGCTTCCGCACTTTGTTCAAAATTGCATGGGAGAGCTTTGCGAAAACCCCCGCAAAAATATAAAAATTCGAAAAATCTCTATGAGTAACAAAAATCTTACAGATGATCCGAAAGATCATATTGCCCAGATCAAAGAGCGCTGGGAATTTCAATACGCCAAGGAGGAGGCTGCGGGGGGCCTTGCGTGGGGAAAAAAGAGCAGTGAAACCGCGCGCCTGCTCGGCGCTTTTCTGGGCCCCGCCGATCCCGGAGAAGAGATTGTGGATGTGGGGGCGGGATATGGCCGCGATACCCATGCCTTTACGAAGCTGGGCTATCATGTTCACGCGGTCGATCTGGCCTCCAACGCCTTTGAGCGCGCCCCCACGGAGGTTAAAAAACTGGTCGAGGACGGCAAAGCCACATTTCATATCGGCAACTTTTCCGAACTGAGCAAAACCATTTTTCGGGAAGGGCAGTTCAAAGGCCTGAATTGCCACCGCGTGGCTCATCTTTTCCCCACGGAAAGTCTTGTCGATGATTTTGCAGAGGCCGTGGCCTGGGGGGTCGCCGATGATGGAAAAGTTTGCATCAGCGCCCGGGACAAGCGCGACTACAATCCGGATCAGATGGAATGGATTGATGAGGAAAAAGGACTGGCGCGCTATAACGACACCATGGAGGGCCGGAAAGGCCATATAATCAGCTTCTGGTCGGCGAAACGGTTTGAGGATAAGTTCGGAGGAAAGGATAGCGACTTTCAGATTGTGCATTGCGTTGAATCCGAGGAACCTGAATCCGTGACCAATGACGTTGCGACGAAATTCACGATCATGCACGCCATCCGGAAGGCGCGGGCGCAGGTTCAAGACAACTCCAACCCCCAAAAGGGGCCTTCAAATATCATCCCCTTGCCCACAGGCTCTCAAGCCTTCGCAGGAACTCAGCTCCGCTTTCCGTACGCCGCGTTTAAATTCGCATAAACCGGGTTCTCACCCGGTATCGCGAAGCCAGAGCTGGACATCGTCTTTGACGGCCATACGAACCGGTTCGTCTGAGATCTTGTCGGCGACCTCGTCGGCAAAGGCCTGAATGAGGAGCGCGCGGGCTTGCGCTTCGCTCAGGCCCCGCGCGCGAAGGTAAAAAAGAGATTCATCATTCAGCCGGCCGGTGGTCGCGCCGTGGGAGCATTTCACGTCATCCGCGTATATCTCGAGTTCCGGCTTCGTGTCCATTTCGGCTTTCTCCGACAGGAGCAGCGCGTTGGAAAGCTGATAACCGTCCGTCCTTTGAGCGATCCTGTGGACATGAATTTTCCCCTGGAACACGCCGCGGCTTTCATCGCTCAGGACCGCGCGGAAAAACTGGCTGGAGCGGCAATCCGGAGCTTTATGTTCGATCAGAATGGTTGTGTCTCCGTGCTGCTTGCCCCGCAGGAGGCTAACCCCATTCAGGTCGCACTGCGCACCGGAACCCTCCAGCGTCACATGAATTTCATTGCGCGCGAGCTTGCCGCTTTGAAAAAGATAAAAGGCGGCATATGAAGAATCGCGAGCTTGCGTAACGCTTGTTCCCACGGTTGAGACGCCGGATTCCGAATCCGCCCAAATCCGGTAATGCCGCAAATGCGCATTGGGGCCGAGCACGATTTCCGCGCCCATGTTGCGCCAGTATGCGCCCTCGCCTTCCAGGCGCTCAATCACAGTGGCCTGCGCGCCTTCCTCTAACGTGATTTTCAGCCGGGGCGCGTGCCGGGTGTTGTCCCGGGCGGAGAACGCGATTTCCTCGCGATGTTCCTTGTTTTTAGCCACATGCACACTTGCCGTCTGCGGGGCGGCTTCCCGCGCAAGATTAGGCGGCACCGCGCGGGGCAGATTGGTGTATTTCCAGGATTCCGCGCGCGGGGAGGGCAGATTCTCGGGATCGGGGAGCGGGGATCTCATCATGCTTTCCAGTAATGTTTCCCGGGCTTTATGCAGAATTTAGGCGCTCTTGTCGAGTCTTTCTCCCGCATGCCTAGTGCAGCTCAAGCAACATGCAGCGCACCGATCCGCCGCCGTATTTTTCAATGGTGGAAATATCGCTATGCACGATACCGGATACATGGCGCAGGATCACGGCTTTCTGGTCTTCGGTCAGGGCCCTGTGGGCGGAGCCGGACATCGCCAGATATTTGCGGTCGCCGGTTCCCCGCACCTCCAGCGCGTTGCCGCAAAAGGCGCGCAGTTGATCCATGCTCAGCTCGATCACTTCATGCGTGGCGCCCAGGCGAGCCATCACGCGGGCGCGATCCTCGGGCAGGATGCATTCGCTGCAAATTCCAGCGTAACCCGATCCGATGAACATCAGGACATCGGTATGGTAGACAGGCTTGCCGGCATGATTGCGGGTGTTGAAAAATTCGATGTCATAACCAAGCGCTTTGGCCGCCTGCTGCGCGAGATCCTTGTTCGTGCGGTCCGACAGCCCGGAATAAATCACACCGTTCACCCGGTCCATCGCCAGCGAGCCGGTGCTTTCGAGAAAGCGGCCCTCTTTTTCATGGGTCGAGAGATTCAGGAGCACATCATAGGAGCGCCCCAGGATATCCAGAAGTTCTGGCCGCCGCTCGCGCTGGCGGTTTTCGGCGAGCATGGGATACAGGATCATCCGTCCTTCCGGATGGGTCGACACCCAGTTGTTGCAGAAAATATCGTCCGGCGATCCCTTCTGCCCCAGCGCCGTCGTCACCACCACGCCGCGTTCCACCAGCGTATCGCGCAACGCCCGAAATTCTTCGACAGCCCTGCGGTGGACGGAGGAAATATCCGACGGGTCCGGAGCCTGATATTGATTGGTTTCCATCGTCTCGGGATTGGAATGAAAATCCGCAGGCTCCATCATCATGATGTGGGTGGTGGATTGTTGGGTCATAATTTTCTCGGATGCTAAGGGAAGAGGTTTCAGGCTTTTTGATTGTGGTCTTTGTCTTTAAAATTCTCAATCCTTATCGTCCAGCATGATCAGGATTTCTTCCGCAACCCGGTCTTTGTCAAGCTTTTGAAGGCGGGCTTTAGCTTGCTCCAGGGGAGAATTTTTCTTCTGGGACAACGACGCGGCGATCCGCTGAATCGTATCCTCGCCCAGAGCTTCTCGCGCGGCACGGGCATTGGCCAAGGCCTGCGCACGAATCTCCGCGCTGGAAGGCGGCGCGGTCTTTTTGGGTTCGGATTTTTTCGCAGGCGCTTTTCTGGACCAGAACATCTTCTCATTCTCTCTGAAAAATCCCGACCCTGTAAACAGGATTGAGAGAGATAATTCTCTTT